>JAPLMV010000130.1 GCA_026386835.1 Planctomycetota bacterium
ATTTTTAATTCGTGTCTATTTGTGTTCATTCGTGGTTATTTTTCTTTCTTTAAATAGTCAATTCTTTTTGTTAATTCGATGGGAAAGAGCGGCTGGATTTATGAGATTTTCAACCCGAAGCTGTTTGTTGCAAAGCTCCTGTTTCAGTCGATTCTGCTCAGCGGTGATGGTGCAGTACCTGTAGAAAATGCGGTTGTCGGCACTGCGAAGATAGACGGTGAAAATCAGAACCGCTGTACACCACAGAACGACAAAGAAGAATCGAAAAATCATAATCGTTGCTCGTATCTCGTTGCTCGTATTTCGCCGGTCAAAATACGACATACGAGACACCATCCTTATTTCTGCGGAAGTTTCAGACTCATTCCGACGGACAATCGGTCGTTGTTTTTGGCTAAAACATCTGCATTGAGTTTGGCTATTTCCTTGAAGCGATTGCCGTCACCAAGACGTTCAGCGGCAATCCGCCACATGTTATCGTTTGCCCGCACAACATAATGCCTGAACTGTTCTGTCTTTTCGGTATTTGCAAGAGGCGGCTTTTTGGCGGCAGTCTTTGGTTCGGCCTTTACGTCAGCCGATTTTGTCTTGCTGTCGGCTTCGGGATGTCTTTGGCCTACAGACTCGACCTTCTTAAATACGCTTGCCGACAGGATGCTTTCGAGTTTACTCTTTGCCGGCGCCGTATCAGCCAGTTGCGGTATAATCAGTTTTTGGCCGACTTCAATACTTGCCGGCGACTTGAGGGTTTCTTTATTGGCTTCGTATATTTTGTTGATGTTTGCGGGTTTGGCACCTTCCTGCACGCCATAGAACTTCTTGGAAATACCTGCCAGACTGTCGCCTGCGACAACAGTATAAGTTTTGCCGGAAATAGGCTGGGCATCAGACTTCGGCGGCTCGGGTTTTGCAGGGGTTTGTGCGGTTTCGGGCTGGCTCAAAGGAGGCCTGGCAGCTTCTGGCTGCTCTGATGTTTCACCGCCGCTTTCGGCGGCGGGCGGCTGAGCCGTTACCATTTTTGCGGCGACCTGTTCAGGTGCGGCAGGAACCGCCGACTTTGGTTCGGTAGATTTTGCAGTCTCTTCAACCGCAACGGTACGTTTCGGCAGTGGGGACTGGTACTGAATCTGATTAGTTATGGCCCGGCGCTCTTTGGCCCCGATACCGGCAGGACTATCCTGAATACTGACTATATTGGTGGTCAACTCATTACTGTCCTTGTGCTTGTGAAAATTCGGCAGACCATTAATTATAAAAGCAATGATAAATATGAATACAAGTCCCAGCAACAACCCGATTTTTGCATCTGATGTCATGAGCGAAACTCCATTTTCAAATTATTAGTTAGTGTTTTGTAATTAGTGGTTAGCGGCTCCGAGCCACTAATCACGATTCACAAATTTTCTGTGCTATCCTTAGTTTTGCGCTTCTTGCCCTCGGGTTATATATTATTTCCTGCTCCGAAGCAACAAGCGGTTTTTTCGTTACTATCCTGTAAATGCCCTGCTTCTGGTTTTCCTTAAAGTCGTTCTTAACCAGCCGGTCTTCGAGACTGTGAAAACTTATAACAGCCGTTCGACCGTTTTTCCTCAATAACTTCGCCGCAGAACCAAGCAACTTTTCAAGATTCTCAAGTTCTCCGTTGACTGCAATTCTAATCGCCTGAAAAGTCCTCGTAGCCGGGTGAATTCTGCTTTTCCTTTTCGGTCCAGTCTGACCGAGCGCTCTTGCAACAATCGCTGCCAACTGTCCTGTCGTTGTAATCGGCTGACTGCGGCGGTGCTGGACGATAAATCTTGCGATACGCCTTGAGGCCCTGTCCTCACCAAACCTGAAAATCAGGTCAGCCAGCGACTTTTCTTCAAAACCATTGATTATATCGGCCGCTGTAGTCGTTAAACTTTTGTCAAATCTCATATCCAGCGGCATGTTGGTTTGAAAACTCAGCCCCATAGCAACATCTGTCAACTGAGCCGAGCAAATACCCAGGTCCGCGAGGATAAAATCAACTTCCTTTATGCCCTGCTCGCTAAGAACTTCGTTTATATTGGCAAAATTAGCACATATCAAAACAACCCTGCATTGCAGGTCTTTCAATTTCAACTGTGCCCTTTGGATAGAGTTTCTATCGACATCCAGGCCAACGATTACACCCTCAGGGCCTAAAGTTCGGCCGAACAGGTAACTATGGCCTCCCTGCCCTACTGTTGCATCAACCATCACCGCATCCTTGGGTAAAATTATCTGCTCGGCCAATGTCGCAGCCAAAACCGCAATATGTTCAACTGCCGATGCGTTTGCTTCCATAAAAAATATAGCGTATAGCGCATAGCCGTCCGTGACCATACGCTATACGCTAAACCATCTGCCTCTTTTACCAGTTTTAGACAGCCACAATGTTTTCGTTTCTCGCAAGCTTCCTTGCCGCGGGCGAAAACTTGATATTGGAAAAATTCTTTCCAAGTCTCCTGACCCTTTCCAGCCGCTCACTAAGAATCGCCAGCGAGGTAAAGGTCTGCTCATCGACAGGCCTTCCGCC
Source organism: Planctomycetota bacterium (assembly GCA_026386835.1). Lineage (GTDB taxonomy): Bacteria > Planctomycetota > Phycisphaerae > Sedimentisphaerales > Anaerobacaceae > JAPLMV01. The sequence goes on from JAPLMV010000130.1 coordinate 2,540, forward strand.
GTCAATGCTGTCTCTGACAACTTGACAATCGTTTGTATTTATCTCAATCATTCCAACTCCATTCAGAAATCAAAATTGCAATCCTTCTTTTTGCAGGACAGTCTGCCTGGCCTGCGACATTTGCTTTTGATACTGGGCCATGTTGTCGGCGAGATATTGTTCCCAGTTTTCGCTGTTCCACAGCTCGATGTGGTCTCTGACGCCGACCAGCGTGATGCGGTCTTTGAGACCTGCCCTTTTACGCAGGTTATCGTTGAGAAGCAGCCTGCCCTGGCTGTCAAGCTCAATTCTGCTTGCAAGGGCAAAACTCATTCGTTCAAAGGCCACCGCCTCATCAGGCGCAGTCGTATTCGGAGCGACAGAAAGCACCAGCCGCTCAAAATATTTTTCAGGATACATGCAGAGGATACCGTTTGCGCCCAGTACCAGATAAAAATTGCTGCCGTGCTCTTCGGAATCGATTTGATTGCGAAGTTTATTGGAGATGAGAACCCGACTTTTCTCATCAACCACGTGCTGATATTCACCTGTTAGTAAAAGCATGACATTTGTCCCACTGAACCTCTATTACATGGGAAATCATACCACTTTCACCCACCAAGTCAACAAAATAAAATAAATTTCTTTGATTTTTTGAAAAATTTTATTATAGGACTACTAAAACCAGCGGATAACTGTCTGTGGAAGGCCTTCGGTCTTTCTCGCTAACCCCAAATCCAACAAATAGTTACGAGTCGAGGATTACCTGCCAAGCGTTAAATTAAGCTGAAATTTTTTGGATATCCCAAAAGATAGGTTATACTTTATATAGGTTGGAATGTAACCAGGGGTCAGCGAATCCACGGCAATAAAAAATACCCTATAAAAGAAGGGACTTCAAATGGAAAAGAAAACATTAAATGCAAAACAGTTGGTGGCTTTGTGGATTGGCATAACAATAATAGCCCTGATGGGAATCTATCCACCGGTAAAAAAAATGGTGACCAAGTCTGAGCTTTCCACGCCCAGTTACCGTCAGGTTGTTACGTATGACTTTCTATTTACAGGGTCCCTCAATGAAATAGAGTATCAGCGGCTTCTTATTCAGTGGTTGATTACGGCGATTATAACCACAGGTCTTGTTGTAACATTTGATGAAAAGGCGGAGCATTTCACCAGCAAGCCGGAAAACAGCAAATTCTATCCGTCATCCCTCTTGTCCGATAAGCGGTATTAGTCAGGACTAAGGCTTGGCGATTTACAAGTCGAAACTGCGAGTAACGAGATACCAGCCAAGAGCGACGAAAATAGCGGGTGATGGGAATCGAACCCACATAACCAGCTTGGAAGGCTGGAGCTTTACCACTAAGCTACACCCGCAAATTCAATTGACTATTTACTATTTTCTACTTACTATTGGATTATAAACTACCGGAAATCAATAGTAAATAGTCAATTGAAAATAGTAAATTGAAATGAGTATCCTCGAAATAAGCAAGGCGGCCAAGGCAGCGTCAATCCAAATGGCAGCGGTCAGCGGCAAAGTGAAAAATGCGGCATTGGCCGAAATAGCCGACGCCCTCAAACAGCACCGCTTTGAAATCATCGCAGCCAATGAAAAAGACTTGGCACTGGCAAGACAAAACAACATTTCAGCCCCCCTGCTCAAACGCCTCAAGTTCGATGACGGCAAAATAGCCGATGCCTGTGCAGGTATCGAAAGTCTGATTAAACTCAGCGACCCTGTCGGCAAAACCTTAACCGCTACGGAACTGGCCAAGGGTCTTAAACTTTATAAAGTAAGCTGCCCTATCGGAGTTATCGGCGTCATCTTTGAATCCAGGCCCGACGCCCTTGTGCAGATTTCAACTTTGTGCCTAAAGAGCGGCAACGCAGTCCTGCTCAAAGGCGGCAGCGAGGCGGCACAGATTAACCGGGTTTTGGCAGATGTTATTATTGAGGCAGGTGAAAGAGCCGGACTTCCCAAAGGGTGGCTGGGGTTGCTTGAAACAAGGGCAGACGTCGCAGAGATGCTTAATCTGGATGAATACATCGACCTGGTTGTCCCTCGCGGCAGCAACGAATTTGTCCGCTATATAATGAATAACACCAATATACCCGTACTTGGACATGCCGACGGGATATGCCACGTTTATGTTGACGGTGCCGCCAATCTCGATAAGGCGGTAAAAATCGCAGTCGATTCCAAGTGTCAGTATGCAGCGGTTTGCAACGCCGCAGAAACACTCCTGGTGGATGAAAAAATCGCCGCTGAATTTCTGCCTTTGGTCAAGGCCGCACTGGATGAACAGGGAGTCGAGCTTCGCGGCTGTAGAAAAACGGCATCAATAATAGACGTCAAGCCCGCAACTGAGAAAGACTGGTCGACAGAGTATCTGGACTACATCTTGTCTATAAAGGTTGTTTCGGGCATCGATGAGGCTATTGAACATATAAACAAATACGGCTCGCACCACACCGATGCTATTGTTACCAAAAATAAGGCTGCTGCGGAAAAGTTTATGAACCTTGTGGATTCGGCGGATGTATTCTCCAATGCCAGCACAAGATTCAGCGACGGCTACCGTTTCGGTCTGGGCGCAGAGGTCGGCATCAGTACAAATAAAATTCATGCACGCGGGCCGGTAGGACTTGAAGGGCTTTTAATCTATAAATGGAAGCTCATCGGCAACGGCCACATCGTCGCCGATTATGCCAACGGCAGAAAAAAATTTACTCATAAAAAGCTGAAAAGAGGAGAATGAGAAATTTCGAAAAGACAAAACGGATAGTCGTAAAAATCGGCACCAGCACCCTGACAAAAAACGGCGGCATAGATACCGCCTACATGCGTCAGTTTGCCGGTCAGATAAACGCCCTGCTCAAGAGCGGCAAACAGGTAGTCATTGTTACTTCAGGCGCTATCGGTATGGGTGCAGGCCAGTTGAAACTCACCGAGAAGGTAAAAGAAATGGAGATGCGACAGGCATGTGCCGCTATAGGCCAGCCGCTCTTAATGGCAGAATACAAAAAATCCTTCGCAAGATTCGATGTCGCCGTCGCACAGGTTCTGCTGACCGCCGATGTGCT
>JAPLMV010000290.1 GCA_026386835.1 Planctomycetota bacterium
GAAAAACAGTGCGAGGCTACTGCGATACAGGGATAAAATGATGATTTAGCAGAAATTGACATAGGAAGTGTTTGCTGACAGCTGTCGAAAAGAAAGTTTTATACTTTTGATGAGGTAGCCTAAGAAACAGGCCGTCTGTAAATTGAATTGCGACACAGCCTGCACGCGTCGTCCCGCTCGAGGGAACAAGTCGTCCGTTCCTCTATACGAGTCATCCGTTGCCATTCGCAAATAATCGGCGAAAAGACCATCGGCAATCGCCCATCAATGGCGGAGCTGTCAGTCATTACCAGATTCAAACCTGCCGAATAAATCGGTGGCTAAATGATAAGGAAAAAAATTTTCTTATGTAACTTTACAATTAGTCATCTGCGGAGAAACGAATTTCGCCGCCTACGATGGTTTTTAAGACCCTGCCTTTAACTTTCCAGCCATGATAAGGACAATTTCTGCTTTTGGAACGGAACTTATTTTTGTCTATCGTGTATTCAAAATCGGGGTCTATGATAGTAACATCCGCCTGTTTGCCTTTGCCGAGCGTACCTTTGTCAACGCCGATTATTTTAGCAGGGTTTGCAGTCATGAGCTTTATAAGCCCCGGCCAATCCAGAACGCCCGGCTCCAACAGGGCCTTGATATAGAGACTTAGTGCGCATTCGAGACTTGCGATTCCGAACGGAGCAGCGAGAAATTCCAATTCCTTTTCGCTCTGCAGATGCGGCGCATGGTCGGTGGCAAGGGCATCGACCAGTCCTTCACGTACGGCCTCTTTGAGCGCCTCGATATCCTTGTCTGTTCGCAGCGGCGGATTTACTTTGTAGTTGGTGTCATATTCGGCGCAGCAACTATCCGTCAAAAGCAGATGGTGCGGCGTAACTTCGCAGGTTACCGGCAGCGACATCTTCTTGGCGGCACGTATCAGTTCGACCGAGCCGGCAGTCGATATATGCTGTGCGTGATAGCGGACGTTTGTTTTTTTAACGAGCTGAATATCCCGCCAGAGCATCGCCTCCTCAGCAATAGCATCGAGTCCAGGCAGGCCAAGTATCGTGGAATAATAGCCGGCATTCATCACGCCCTTGCCGGCAAAGCAGTCGTCCTGACAATGCTGTGCGACTACGACGTTGAACATTGCGGCGTATTTCATCGCCCGCAGCATTACGGCGGAGTTCTGAACGCCGTTGCCATCGTCGGTAAATCCGACGGCGCCGGCCTCGGCCATAAATCCCATCTCGGCAAGTTCCACGCCTTCAGCTTTTTTAGTTATAGAACCCATCGTGTAAACATGTGTTCTGCGTGCCTGCCTGCCTTTTCGATGGATATATTCGACATCAGTTTCGTCTTCGATAGGCGGATTGGTATTGGGCATACAGACAACTGATGTGAATCCAGCGGCTACCGCAGCCGCTGAGCCGCTTGCTATCGTCTCTTCCTCTTCGTCGCCCGGCTCACGAAAATGCACATGGATATCAATCAGACCCGGCGTAACTAATTTGCCTGCGGCGTCGATGACGGTCTCCGCATGTTTTTCGAATCTGCCGACATCGGCTATTCTGCCGTCGATAATGAGAACATCGCATTTTTTGTCGATGCCGTTCGCAGGGTCGATAACTCTGCCATTTTTTATAAGTAACTCATTTCCCATAAATTTTAAGTTTCTATGTATTTTGTGCAGCGGCCTGGTTCACGAGGAACAGCGCCGCCATTCTCACAGCCAGGCCATTTGTTACCTGCTGCAAAATCACGCTGTTTGGCCCATCGGCTACTTCGCTTTCCACTTCGAGGCCTCTATTAATTGGTCCCGGGTGCATCACCATAATGTCCGGCTTTGCCCGCTTCATCCGCTCGACGGTAAGCCCGAAATAATGGGAGTATTCTCGTATCGAAGGGAAGGGGTTGCCGCCTAATCGTTCAAACTGAATCCGAAGCATATTCACCACGTCGACTTTTTCGATAACCTCATCGAGCGAATAGCTTATCTTGACGGGCAGTTTATCGGCCTGCGCCGGCATCAGGGTCGGCGGGCCGACAAATATGACCTCGGCACCGAGCTTTGTCATTGCCCACATATCGCTGCGGGCAACTCGCGAATGGGCGATGTCACCGACTATCGCTATTTTGAGACCTTCGAGAGTGCCCTTGAGTTTTCGGATGGTATAGACATCGAGAAGTCCCTGTGTTGGGTGTTCGCAAAATCCGTCGCCGGCATTGACCACGCAGGCCTTGATGTTCCTGCTTAAAAATGTTGCAGCGCCGCCTGCGCCATGCCGTATGACCACTCTGTCGATTCCCATCGCCTCGAGATTTCTTGCGGTGTCGAGCAGAGTTTCGCCATTGCTGACTGAGCTTGCCTTTTCCGTAAACTCTATGACATCGGCGCTTAGCCGGTTGGCCGCGAGGGTAAAGCTGTTTCGCGTTCGCGTGCTGTCTTCAAAAAAAAGGTTTACAACGAGCTTGCCTCGCAGTGTCGGCGTCTTCTTTATCGAACGGGCGCTTATCTCCTCAAAACCGTGAGCGGTGTCGAGTATATATGTAATTTCCTCGGCACTTAATTCACGCAGACCAAGCAGATGCTTGCGA
>JAPLMV010000028.1 GCA_026386835.1 Planctomycetota bacterium
ATTAAAGCTGCAATAATGGCTGTAACGACGCTGCTTAATAAACCCAGGCCGACAACGACCACGAAAAATAGCGCTCCGTATCCGAATCGGGTTATCGCCAACTGTACCCATTTGCCGATTTTGGGGCGTATAAGCCGAAACAACAGACCCGCAATCAGAACGGCAAGGGTTATCTTAATCGGATCAAGCAAAGCTTCCTCAACAAGATGCCAGCTCCACAGCCGCGAGATGCTGACCGAGATAATTCCCATTATGAAAAGAAACGCCTCGAGTTCCTCTTCGATTTTTTTTGAAAGGAATGGAAGAAGCAGAACCATCCCCATAACCGCCGACAACCCGCTGATTACAAATAAATGTTCATTCATAGTGACATCCTGAAAAGCAAAAAGCAATAAATAATTTAACCACCGCCCATTGTCAAGACGGTTTTTTACCGCCTTCCTGTTCATAGTTAATCGCATTAATTGGATACGGAATCACTATGCCTTCCTTATTGTACCGCTGGTGAAGCCGTTTTATAAATTCATGCTTAATCGGGTACTGGTCCGCAAATTCCCTGGCCCGCATGATAACAGTAAACTGTATGCTGTAATCGCCGAACGAGTTGTATCTGATGAAAGGTTCAAATTCAGGGACGCCGCCAGGCACCTCGCACATAATTTGTTTTGCCACTTCAGAAGTAACTTTTTCAACCTGTTTCAAATCGCTGTTGTAATGCACACCGAGGTTAACCACTGCACCATTTTTGCATTTGGGACAAGAATCACGTTATTGGTCAGCATTCTGATTTTTGTCGTCCGCCAGTTAATATCAATAACGTATCCTTCCTCGCCGGTTTCTAACTTCACATAATCGCCGACCCTGATGACACTGTTTGTAATTATATGAAGACCGGCAAAGAGGTTTGAAAGCGTATCCTGCAAGGCAAGCGCGACAGCCAGTCCGCCGACGCCCAATGTGGCCAGGATAGGCGTTATGTCAGTCCCCAGCCCCTTTATGATTATCAGAATTCCAACTCCGAAGATTATGATGCGAACGACATTCTGTGTAAGCGACACGCCGGGCAGCGACTTTTCAAATTTGCTCGAATATGCCGCTATTATGCGGGAACATACATTTGCCAGAACCAAAGTTACCGACAGCAAGCCCAGAATAAACAATATCTTGCCTGCGACAACGACAATATTTTCGGGAAGCTGCGAAAATTTAAGTGCAAGATATATACCGAGCATAAGAAACCATATTATGAACGGCCCCTTTGTTGAGCTTATGATAATATCATCAATCTGCGATTTTGAATGCTGTGTCCAGTTGGAAAGCCGCGTAAAAAGAATCTTCCGTATCACATAGCCCGCAAACAGCACAACAATAACGATTATGGATGGCACAACGATTTGAATCACATTCTCTATGGAAATATTGAAATTACCGGGCATTTTGCATTACCTTTCAAAAAGATATATTTTTATCGCCAAAAATTTCAGCATATTATACCACCGGAACTTGCGTTTGCTTCCAAAAAATTCTTTCTCGAAACAGGGTGCAAGATAGAATGTTTTTGCGGTGGCACGGGCGTCCCGCCCGTGAAGACACGGCCAATGGTTCGACAGGCTCACCATCCCGAGCAAAGTCGAGGGAGATGGCCGTGCTACATCAGATAATTGACCACGTGAGATAGTGCCCATACTGCCGCCGAGCCAATCAATAATGCAACGGCATATTTGTTCCAGTTGGCTATTGCGGCGGGCCCGCCTACAGCAGTCATACCGCCCCAGAATTTGATGTCTAAATACCTGACTAATACCAATTGTATTTAATTAATGCGCTTATAGGCAAATAGCCGATATAATTCATGGTAGTCATTTGATAATATTTTAACATGGAGGCTATTATGAACGTTAAAACACCACACACCTTAAAAGAACTGCAAAAGCTTTACCACATGGAAAACAATGCCAGGCTTGCTCGTCGAATTCACGGGGTATACCTGGCGAGCAAAGGTTTGACTTGCCCGCAAATCATGGAGATTACAGGCTCTTCTCGCAGGACA
>JAPLMV010000156.1 GCA_026386835.1 Planctomycetota bacterium
CATATATTCGGAGGCGAGAGAATCGTTTTTTACTTCATGTCAGACGGACGTATCGACTTTCGCGAACTGGTAAAAAGGATTGCACAGGAGTATCAGACAAGAATCGAGATGCGCCAGATAGGCAGCCGAGATGAGGCCAAGCTGTTCGGCGATTACGAAACCTGCGGGCAGGAATGCTGCTGCAAAAAATTCCTCAAGGCACTCAAGCCGGTCAATATGCGGATGGCAAAGATGCAAAAGGCCACGCTCGATCCATCCAAAATATCCGGCTATTGCGGCAGATTAAAATGCTGCCTGAGATACGAAGACGAAACTTATACAGAGCTTAAAAGACGCCTGCCGAGAAAAGGAACAAGGGTAAAAACATCGCAGGGCCTGGGCAAAATCATCGATGGGCAGATTCTAACTCAGGTTGTTATGGTCGAGCATGATGACCAAACAAAAGCCGCCTTCCCGTTAAGTGAAATTGAGATACTCTCCAACGGCCAAAACTTCCCTGGGCAACGGGAAACAGCTGAAGAACCCAGGGGAGATATTCCTGCCGAAAATACGCAGGAGGATAGCCGACAGGAAGATACGGATGATGAATCCTGCGACCAGCAAGACACTCAGCAGGCAGACCCAGACCAGCAGTTTTAGCCTTAAGGAAACACTATGCCTCGAAAAATTGTTGTAACCTCAGCACTGCCTTATGCAAACGGCCCGATACATATAGGCCACCTCGTTGAATATCTCCAGACCGATATATGGGTGCGTTTCCAGAAAATGTGCGGCAACCAGTGTTTTTATTTTTGTGCCGACGATACACACGGAACCGCTATTATGATAAGCGCACGAAACCAGGGTATTAAGCCCGAAGAGTTGATTGAGCGGATGCACAAAGAGCACAAAACAGATTTCGAGAACTTCTTCATTGAGTTCGACAATTATTATTCAACCCATTCGCCGGAGAACCAGAACTTCAGCGAACAGATTTTTAACGCACTCAACAAAGCCGGCTCTATCGCAAAAAGGAATATCGAGCAGACCTACTGCGAAAACTGCAAAATGTTTCTGCCAGACCGGTATATTCGCGGCTCATGCCCGAAATGCAAGGCACAAGACCAATACGGCGATTCCTGCGAGGTCTGCGGCACAACATATCAGCCGACCGATTTAATCAATCCGCGATGCTCGACCTGCGACAGCAAGCCTGTCCGAAAAACGTCAGAGCATTACTTTTTCAAACTTTCCGACTTCGAACTGCTGCTGCGGCGATTAATAGAAAACGGCTATACCCAAAAATCCGTGGCCAACAAGCTCGATGAATGGTTCAGTACAGGCCTCAAAGATTGGGACATATCACGCGACGGCCCATATTTCGGATTCAAAATTCCAGGCGAAGAAAATAAATACTTCTACGTATGGCTTGATGCACCAATAGGTTACATGGCCTCTGCTAAAAATTACTGCGACAAAAACGGCCTCGATTTTAACAAGGTCTGGAACAGCCCCGAATACGAGCTTTACCATTTCATCGGCAAGGACATTATGTATTTCCATGCGCTGTTCTGGCCTGCAATGATCCTCGGTTCAGGATTCAAAACGGCAAACAAGCTGTTTATTCACGGCTTTTTGACCGTAAACGGCGAAAAGATGAGCAAATCACGCGGAACATTCATCCGCGCAAGCACTTATCATAAACATCTTAACCCGGAATACTTGCGGTACTATTACGCAAGCAAACTTGCGGGCGGAATCGAAGATATCGACCTGAACTTCGAGGATTTTATCAACAGGACCAACTCCGACCTCGTGGGCAAGTTCGCAAACCTTGCCTCTCGTTCCGGCCCAATGCTGACAAAGCAATTCAACTCCCAGCTTGGTCAACTCGACCAGCAGGCCAGAGACCTAATTAACCAGTTAATTGCTGCAAAAAATGAAATCATCCAGAGTTATGAAACCCTTAATTTTGCCGCAGCGGTGCGGACAATTACCGCTTTAGCCGACTTGGCTAATAGATATGTCGAGCAAAACCAGCCCTGGGCAATGGTAAAAACCGATTTGGAAAAAACGCTTACAACCCTTACCGCAACGATAAACGCTGTGCGTATAATTACAATTTACCTAAAACCTATTTTGCCAAAGTTCGCCGAAAAAATAGAAAAGTTCCTCAATGTCGGCAAACTCAGTTTTGCTGATGTCGATAAGTTGTTGGAAAATCACAAGATAAACACGTTTGAGCGATTGATTGACAGGGTTGAAAAAGAAAAGGTGGATGCAATGGTAGAAGAAAGTAAAGAGTCCCAGGCATTGCAGCCTGCGCCGGTAACTTTAGGTGAGCCTATTGCGCAGGAATGCACAATCGAAGATTTTGCAAAAATCGACCTGCGGATTGCAAAGGTCATAAAGGCAGAAGCAGTTGCAGGCGCCGACAAACTGCTGTATCTGAAACTTGATTTGGGCGGGATAGAGAAAAATGTTTTTGCAGGCATTGCCCAGGCTTATAAGCCCCAAGACCTCACGGGCAAAATAGTTATATGTCTTGCTAACCTCAAGCCAAGAAAGATGAAGTTCGGACTTTCGGAGGGAATGATTCTGGCGGCAGGAGCCGGCGGCAAGGATATCTTTATGCTCACAGCCGATGTCGGCGTTGTGCCAGGACAAAGAATAAAATAATTTCCTATCGTGCGGGATGCTGTCGGCTTGCCCGACATAACGCCTGCCCATGGCAGTACTTTCGATGACGAAAACAAAACATTCCAAACTCCCCGAGTAGGGCTCGAACCTACGACCTGGCGGTTAACAGCCGCCCGCTCTACCGATTGAGCTATCGGGGAATAGCGATAAAAACCCATTCGCTGTATCTCAAAGAGCCGTTCCATTTCAGCTATAACTGTGTTATTATCTAAATTTCAGGCAACTTTGTCAATACACAACTTTTTTTACTTTTTTTTAGCAGATATTATTGAAAAATGGGGCATAATACTGGACAGACGATGGATTATAATATAAAATGAGGGTCTGGGAATATTTTAGAAGGCGACTTTGTGTTTTTGTGGAAAAGCCGGAGAAAATATTTTGCAAAAAAACGCTAAATTAATGAAACATAAGGTCGGCCTATCGCATCTTATACTTATATAGGTATTATGCCAGGTTTTTGGGTTATTTTTGATAATGGGTAAAGACATACTTGACATAGGCGGTTTTAGCATACAAAAACGCATCGGTATTGGTGCACGCAGTACCATTTACCTTGCAACCAGCGAACAGGACAAAACCATCATTGCCCTTAAACGGGTCATTTTCGAACGGCCGGAAGATACAAGAATCTTCGAACAGATGGAAATAGAATTTAAGGTTGCACGGCGAATTGATAACCCATATATCCGTAAGTGCTATAAACTAAAGAAGATACGCAGCATGTTTAAGATCACAGAAATGCTGCTTTCAATGGAATATTTTGACGGTATATCTCTCGAAGAGGGGCCTAACTTAAGCCTGGTGGATGTTTTGCTTGTGTTCAGAATGGTTGCTGACGGCCTGCATGCAATGCACCAAATGGGTTTTGTTCACTGCGACATAAAACCAAACAATATCCTTATGGACAAATCAGGCTCGATTAAAATCATAGACCTTGGCCAGAGCTGCAAAATCGGAACTATAAAAAAACGAATTCAGGGCACACCCGACTATATCGCACCTGAGCAGGTAAACCGCAAACCCATGGGCCCGAAAACAGATGTTTTCAATCTCGGAGCGACAATGTACTGGGCACTTACCGGCCGAAATGTCCCAACGCTTATACCCAAAAAAGATGAGATGGGAATGATTATACCACAGCAATGCAGGGCGCCTCACGAAATGAGAAAGCAAATACCGATAGGAATATCAAAGCTCGTGATGGATTGCGTTGAAAACGACCCCTCACAGCGGCCGATGAATATGATGGCCATTATATCCAGGCTCGACCTTATGATTCACAGCATAATGGGCGACAAAATCAGAGCGAACAAAAATGGCTCAAACAATAATTGATTTGCTCAATAAAAGCACTGAAGCCAATAACACAGATAAATTTCGCCAGGGTAATCTGGTTTCCATGCCGGCACAAGGCAGCCTGAT
>JAPLMV010000315.1 GCA_026386835.1 Planctomycetota bacterium
TCTCCAAGTTCAAAATACTGCACGAAAGGATTGATGTGCTTGCGCAATATCTTTGCAGCCTCGACCAGTGCCATTTCCGGCGTAATCGTTCCATCGGTCCAGATTTCGAGAATAAGCTTGTCGTAATTAGTCCGCTGGCCAACTCGGGTATTTTCAGTAGCGTAGCGAACTCTGGTAACAGGAGAATAAACCGCATCAAGAAGTATTCTTCCGATTTCCTGGTCGAACCTGTCAGCGACAGCCATTCGTTCCGAAGCCGGCATATAGCCACGACCATTCTCAACCACCATTTCAATCTCAAAATTCACATTTTCCGTCAACGTAGCCAATACCATGCTCTTGTCTACTATTTCTATTGCAGGGTCCGCAACTATATTTGCCGCCGTTATAACACCAGCCTTATTTGCAGAAACATTCATTATCTTTGGCACCTGCCCGTTAAGCCGAACGACCAGATTTTTAACATTCAGGACTATCTCTGTGGCATCTTCCATCACCCCTTTTATAGAGGTGAATTCATGGTCTACACCTTTTATTTTTATTGATGTTACAGCACTGCCTTCCAAAGAAGAAAGCAACACTCGCCTGAGACTATTACCAATAGTAGTGCCGAACCCGCGTTCAAAAGGCTCGATGAAGAAACGACCGTATTTATCACTTGCCACTGTCGTATCTTTTTCAACACGCGTCGGCAACTCTAAACCACGCCACGTAATTCGCATACATGTCTCCTATGTAAATTTTGAGCTTTGCCTGGCCAACCGTTACAGGTAACCAAAAACTCAACGCAAAAAACTTAAAATCATTTTTTAACTATCTCGAACAGAACTCCACCACCAACTGCTCTTCCACAGGTATCTGAATATCATCTCGGCTCGGAAACGCAACAATGGTAGCTTCGGGCTTCTCACGGTCCAACTGCAGCCAGCTTTGCGCCGTAAAGTTCGGGCTGCTTTCGAGCTGCTGCTTTATCCTTTTAACGCTTTTCTCGGAATTCCTGACTGTGATTTTATCGCCTATTTTGGTAACATAATCACAAACATCTACCTTGCGACCATTAACACGAATATGGCCGTGAGCAATCAACTGCCTGGCGGCCTTGTGAGACGGAGCAAAATTAAGCTTATATATTACATTGTCCAGACGCCTTTCAAGCATTTGCAGCAGTAACTGGCCTGTGTTGCCTTTGGCCCGCTCGGCCTTGTGAAAACATATCATAAACTGCTGGTTCAAAAGACCATAATATCTTTTTACCTTCTGCTTTTCACGCAGGCGAACGCCGTAATCACTAAGGCGGCCTCTTGTCCAGCCGTGCATACCGGGCTTGACATTGCGCTGTTTCTTTTCAATCGGGCATTTAGCCGTCTCGCACCTGACGCCCTTGAGCATCAGCTTTACTCCTTCGCGACGGCACTGTTTACAAGATGAAGCAAGATAACGTCCCATCTTTTTTACTTATCTCCAAAAACTTTTTAATTTTTATACTCTTCTTTTCTTTGACGGCCTGCATCCGTTATGTGGCAGAGGCGTAACATCTTCGATAGCAGATATACGCAATCCAGCCTGCTGCAGGGCTGCAATAGCGGATTCACGCCCGGAACCTGGGCCTTTAACTTTTATTTCAATTTCACGGACGCCGTTACGCATGGCAATACCGGCAGCACGCTGTGCTGCTTGTGAAGCGGCAAAAGGAGTGCTTTTACGAGAACCCTTAAACCCGACACAACCTGATGAACTTGAACAAATCGTATCGCCGTCCATATCGGTAATCGTAATCAAGGTATTGTTGAATGTCGCTTTAATGCAGACGATAGCTTTGGCGACATTTTTTCTAATTTTTCGTTTGGTACTTTTTGCCATTACTATAAAAATCCTCAATAAATAGCCGGTTACTGTCGGTAATTATCCTTTATTTTAACGTGCTTCCTTTACGCTCTTTTTACCTGCCACGGTCTTTCTCGGACCTTTACGAGTTCTCGCATTCGTACGAGTCCGCTGCCCGCGAACAGGCAGGCTTTTCCTGTGTCTCATTCCCCTGTAACAGCCGATATCACGCAACCGTGCGATATTCTGCGAAACCTGCCTGCGAAGCTGACCCCCAACGACATAATTGCGGTCAATAATCTGAGTTATCCTGCTAAGCTCATCTTCGGTCAGCTTATTGGCCTTTGTCATTCTTTCGATCTTGGCTTCTTTTAAAATCTGCTCAGAGGTGTGCCTTCCTATCCCGTGAACATACGTCAATGCAATCCATATGGATTTCTCACTCGGGATATCGATACCAACTATACGCGGCATATCAGCTCCTTTTTAGTTCTCAGTCGGCACCTGTAAACAGGCAGCCATAAACACAATCAACCCTGGCGTTGCTTGTGCCGGGGGTTTGTACAAATCACCCGCACAACGCCTTTGCGACGAATAATCTTACAATTTTCACATATACGTTTTACTGAACTTCTGACTTTCATTTTCTTCTCAATCTACTTTAGTATTTTTCAATTCTTTTAGAAACCCATTCTGCCGGCAACTCAATCAATTGCGAAGGACTATTCGGCCTCTGTTTAAATCATACGGCGACATCTCAACTATAACATTATCCCCGGGTAAAATGCGAATAAAGTGCATTCTCATCTTGCCCGAAACATGCGCCATAATTTCGTGACCGTTTTCCAATTTCACTCTAAATACTGCATTGGGCAAAGCATCTACCACTTTAGCCTGCAATCTTATTGCATCTTTCTTTGGCATAAGCGTTTACCCTACCGTCAATACCTCACAACCATTTTCCGTTATAGCAATCGTATGCTCAAAATGAGCCGAACACCTTCCATCTTTTGTTACCACCGTCCATCCGTCTTTCAATGTCATAGTACCGTCGGTTCCTGCATTAATCATCGGTTCAACAGCTAAAACCATTCCTTTGGTCAAATAAATATCTTCACTCAACAAATCATCGCTGACGAAATTCGGAACTTTGGGCTCTTCGTGCATTTTTCTGCCGATGCCGTGTCCAACGAATTCCTTTACGACCGAAAAACCGGCCGCTTCCACATAACGCTGCATTTGCAAGGCTATTTCGCTCCACCTTATTGCCGGCGATGCCTTCGCTATCGCTATGTCAAGAGCATGCTTTGTCACATCCATAAGCCTGCGATTGCTCTTGGATATTTCGCCTATGCCCAACGTAACAGCCGCATCCGCACAATAGCCGTTGAGCCGAATACCAAAATCGATGCCCATGATATCTCCTTCCTTTAGCTTTACCTGCTCTGAAGGAATTCCATGAACTATCTGCTCGTTTATCGAGGTGCAAATCGCACCAGGAAACGGGGGTTTGGCATAAGGGCTGCACACACCCTTAAACAAAGCCTCTGCTTTTACGTCAGCAGTCATCTGCAAAGCCACGTTGTTCAACCTGCCGGTAGTTACTCCAGGCTTTGCAATCTCTTCTAATTTTGAAAGAACATCGGCTACAACACCGCCTGCTTTACGCATTAACTCAATTTCTCTTGGGCTTTTCAGCGTTATAGCCATTTAATTTTATCTACAAAAACCACCCAATACCTAAAACGGCCTGGGGGCTTATAAAATCCTGCACCTTGAACCAACCGGCGCCATCTTATCGAGATGCCCAATCACCAGAGCAGTTACATCACTGGCGTCGCTGTTGGCATCGATATCATAAAATGTTCCATTCTTTTTATAGTAATCCACCACAGGCTTAGTCTGCTGATGATAAGTTCTGAGGCGATTGGCCACAACTTCAGGTGTATCATCGGGTCTTTGAATAAGCTTGCTGCCGCAGCCGTCACATATCCCATTAACCTTTGGCTTGAGGTTCTCAATGTGATAAACCGCACCGCATTTCGGACAGCTTCTCCTGCCAGTCATTCTTTGTGCAACTACCTTATCATCTATTTGCAAACTCAAAACAGCGTCTATCTTTTTGCCTGACGACTTCAACGACTTATCGAGCTGGGCGGCCTGATCAACAGTCCTCGGGAAACCATCCAATACAAAGCCGCTTTCAGACGCTTTTATTATCGCACCAGCCATCATTTCAACTATTATTTCATCCGGGACAAGAGCTCCAGAATCCATATAACCCTGCGCTTTTTTACCAAGTTCGGTACCTGCCGACCTTTCCTGCCGCAAAATATCTCCGCTGGATAAATGCAGCAGACCATATTTTGAAACAATGCGTTTGCACTGAGTTCCTTTGCCGGCGCCAGGAGCACCCAACAGTACTATTCTCATGAATAAGCTCCTTTTATCCTGCCGGTCGAACTGAATCCTTCGTAGCTGCGCATCAGGAGGTTAGCTTCGATTTTCTGAACAAGATCCAGCGAAACGCTGACAACTATCAATAAGCCCGTACCACCAAGGAACGTTGCGACACGCCAGTCAATTCCTAACAATATAGAGACCGCTGACGGCACAATTGCAATTATTGCCAAAAATGCGGCACCAAAATAAGTAACCCTGGCCATCACGGTTTCCAGATACTCGGCGGTCCTTCGTCCCGGCCTAAGACCTGGGATAAAGCTGCCTGAGTCACGAAGATTTTTCGCCATTTCTTTCGGCTGGAACTGTACTGTTACCCAGAAGTAGGTAAACAAAACTATAAATAGCATATATAAAACATTATATACATAAGCACCATGGCTCAACGTACTCTGTAAATTATAAATAAAACCGGAATTACGGAGACTCGGGATTCTTGCCAACTGCGCAACTATTAACGGCAGGAACATCATAAAAGACGATGCGAAAATTATCGGCATAACCCCACCATGATTGACACGTAGCGGCAAATAATGCCTTGAGCCACCATACATCCTGCGACCACGCATCTGTTTTGCCTGCTGAATCGGTATCCTGCGCTGACCTTGAGTTATCAGGATGGCGCCGGCAACAACAAACACAAACGCCGCTACAAGAAATACCAGTTTTGCCGGCCCTAATGAACCAGCTTGAGCTGTAACTTTTAAATCGACATTCTGGAGAAGCATTTGTATGGCCCACG
>JAPLMV010000236.1 GCA_026386835.1 Planctomycetota bacterium
GGATAAACCAATTTGCCGCCATACATATCATCGCCGACAATCGGATGCTTGATATGCAAAAGGTGTACCCTGATTTGATGCGTTCTGCCGGTATGAGGCGAGAGCTTCAAAAATGAAAATCCGCTGAATTCCTCGAGGACTTCATAAAACGTGATTGCTTCTTTGCCTGTTTCGGGCCTGACCGCATATTTTTCCCTACACTTCGGATTAACGCCCAAAGGTGCATTTATTCGGTCGGCAGTGAGTTCCGGGCAGCCATGAACGATGGCAAGATAGGTTTTTTTTGTCTGTCGGTGCTCGAATTGTTTTGCGATTTTCCACTGGGCGACATCGTTTTTGGTTACAACCATAACTCCGGTGGTATTTCTGTCGAGCCGATGAACAATGCCGGGCCTAAATTCACCAAGCCCGCTGGATAACTCATCGGAATAAAACACAAGAGCGTTGACGAGTGTGCCATGGGTATTGCCGCGAGCAGGATGAACAATCAAATCCAGCTGCTTGTTAAGGATGATTATGTCGTCATCCTCGTAAATAATATCGAGGGGGATATCTTCGGGCATAATTTCTTTGCTTGGAAGCTCGGGCAGTATCAGCTCGATTTTGTCGCCGGTATTTACCTGGAAGCTCTGCTTGACGGGCTTGTCGTTTACCTTCACACCGCCTGACTTGATTAGCTCCTGAATCATAGCCCTGCTGTAATTGGCGAATCGGCAGTGCAGATACTTGTCGAGCCGATGCTCTCGCACAGAGCATCCAACATAAAGAGTAAACTGTTTGCCTGCTGATTCCTCGCTGCCTGGGACAGGGAGACTTTGTTCCTCGGCCTTTACCTGGGATTTCGGCTGGGGCTGCTTTTTATCTTTTTTCATAACAATTGCAGCAATTACGGATTTGGTGCTGCGGCCCCCGTGTTATTGGGCGAGTGGACAGCCGGAATAATACTTACTATGTTCGGTTCGGCTATCGGCCCCACAGCAGGAGCAGCCTGTGCCTGCGCTGGGGCGGGCGGCGCCTTAAAGACTATCTGCTGCTTATAGTCATCCATGGTCTTAAGCCTCTGCTTTGCCTGGACGGCAGCTACTGTGGATTCGTACTCGGCATTGGATACAATTTCAGCGTATATCTGTTTTGCCTGCTCGAAATTGCCAAGTTCCTCCTCGGACAAGCCAAGTCCTAATTTGGCCTGGGCGGTCAGTACCTTATTTCCTACCGCTTTAGTAATCGCCGCATTATAGGCGGCCTTTGCATCGTTTATCTGCCCTGCTGCTTCCGCCGTAAGGCGTCCCGTGGACTGCGGACTGATGCTGCCAGGCCGATAGTGCAGTTCCATCCGCAGCGCATCGGCTGCTTTAATCAGTGCCAAGGCACCCATCTGATTATTCTTTGCCCCTTCGGCCATTGTTCGGAGGCTGCGGGCAGGATTAAAAAGCAGAGACGATGAATCGTAACCCTGCGACTGCGCCTGAAGTATTCCGGCTTTGCTCTGCGATATTGAGCTGACCAGGCCGGTAAAGGCCTGCTGTTCCTGGTCAATAGTTTTGCTGCTATACCAGCCGTAATAAAAATATATCCCAGCAACAAGCACAATGCCCACCACCACATAGATAATCGTGTTTAGATTTTCCTGTGCCCATTGCGGGAAATTCGCTATCCACTCAGCCAGTTCGTTGGTTTTCAGTTCATGCCGATGTTCAGATTTCATTTTTTATCTCCATTTCTAATTTCTAATGGACAACTGCCCGTAAAACGTACTCTCAAGAAAAATTGGTGGGGTACAAGACCCCACCCTACAAGTTTGGATTGTAGCAGAAATTCTTTTATCTTGCAATAAGTCTCTTTGACCATTAAAATTTTAGCAATATGCCGATGCTTGCTGCCAGCAATCACAGCACAGGGTATCGATTATAAATAACGGAAAGACATAAATGCTTGACAAGATAATAAAGTGCAAAATTTTTTACTTTTTACTTTTTACTTTTTACTTTTTATTTCGCACCCCTGCTTTTACGGCGGATAAAACCATGCCGGCTGCAGCGGTTCGCCAGTATATATCGAGGGTCGACTGGCAGGGGCACTATCCTCTATGTGGATGTTCAGCAAAGACCCGCTTTACGGGGTAACTCCCATTGAGGAAATGCTAAGTGCAGGCCAAACCAGCCCTGCCGACAAGGACTCCCTGTCCGTATCCGGCAGCGCCTTTGACCTGGATTTTTCAAAGCCGATTAACTTTGTTGATATTTACAATTCTTCCGTGTACGGCAGCCGACCAACCGAAAATCGCAAGGTCGCAAATACTCACAATGATTACAGTTCCCCTGTTTCGCTACCCTGTCTATTGGTTACCTCAGGCCTGCCCGTGGGTGTTTGCGAACGACTAAATGCCTCCGTAGAGCCTTTCGGCCTGGCAGGCTCATCCGGCGGAGGCACCGACGCAAATTCACAAGCCCTCGGAAGTGCCGCCCTTGTTCCCGGTGCATGTCTTGCCATACCTCTGGTAACAGGCGACATATCAGTTACAGTAATTGGGACTGTAACCGACGTGGTTGGCGGCAAAGTCTATGGCTTCGGACACGGCTTCTCCGGCTTCGGCGCCGTTGATTTGCCTATGGCCACAGGCCAGGTTCACACCGTTGTATCAAGTATGATGCGTTCATTCAAAATGGCCAGCGCCCTTGAAATAGTCGGTGCCCTGACCGCCGATGAATCAACAGCAGTCTGCGGGCAAATAGGCGCCAAAGCCAAAATGATACCGCTGACGATAGCTGTCGACCGTTACAACGATTCACAAAAACGCATCTACAATTGCCAAATTGCCGACAATCGCGTCTTTACTCCCCTGGTGCTTCGTGCCGTGCTGGATGGTGCGGCGACTATGTTAGGCGATTTGCCTCCCGACCATACGATTGAATATAAGGTCGCTATCGGCATAGCTGATGCTGAGTCAATTTCCTTTGAAAACGTATCGACAAGCACAGGCACCAACGAGATGATAATGGAATCCGTCGGCTCGGTGACGATGCTGATGAACAATCCCTACAAGAAAGTAGATATAAAATCGCTTGATTTCTCAGTGCGTATCATCCCGAAAAATATCATTTCGCATATCTGGTCGGTCGATTTGTCCGACTCAAAAATCAAGGCTGGCGACCAGGTTGATGTCTCCGTAGTCGTAGAATCGGTACTGGCAGGAAAGAAAAAATACCAATGCGGCTTCAAAATCCCGCAGAACATTGAGCCGGGCACTTATGACCTGATTATCTGCGGCAGCAGCGACTACGAGGATTTTCTCAGGCAGGCCGCACCCTACAGATTTGTTTCGCAGGATTTTACCACCCTCATCGAGACGATGAACAACATCCTTCGCATCGGCAAAGACAAATTATACTGCATCCTTGTTTTGCCGTCGAACGGGATTGCTGTCGAAAAGGCAGAGTTGCCCGACCTGCCGGCCACCAGGGCGCTTATTTTACAGGACCCGAAAAGGACAATCAAAACCATGCCGTATCAGCACTGGCTCGAAAATAGTATCCAAACCGGAACCATTGTAACTGACAATAAAATTATGCACATAACCGTAGAAAAATAACAGGAGTCTATATGAGAAGCAAAACTCTTAACTTTTCACTTTTCACTTTTGCCTTTTTATTTTTTAGTTTTTCCCCCTGCCCCGCGGTCAACAGCAAAGTTACCCGCCAAAGCACCATCGCCGATTTCCAGAAGGGCAAACCCGAGGATGTTGTCATCGGCTCGCAGGGAACCCTTCAGCTCGGCCGTGCATCTGAGGTGCCGGCTGAAAAATTCGAGGATGTCTGGTCGATAAACTGCATCGTTGTAAATGACGGTTCGATTTTCCTCGGTACAAGCCCAAACGGCGAAGTCTATAAATACAGCATGCCCCTTGGGGGCATTGGAAAACTGACCAGGATTTATCCGCTTGAATCAGAAAAAAAACAAAAAGTCAAAAAAGACTCCGCCGTAAGACGTCCTGTGGACAATGAGCCAAACGACGCAAATAAACCAGCCCGCACAATGACTGACAGTAACGCCGTCAAAACTGAACAATACCTTGCCAATAAGCACATTTTCGCTATGTCGACCGATATCAGCGGGCGGCTGCTGGTTGGCATAAGCGGCGACAACGCCTCGCTGTGCCGGCTCAATCAAGGCATGATGGAAACCATCTTTGAGCCAAACGGCGTAAAATATATCCTCGATATTGCCGTCGGGACTAATGGAAATATTTATTTAGGTACCGGTCCAAAAGGTGCCGTGTACCAGCTTGATTCCTTCGGGAAAAATCCGCAGATTATTTACGACAGTCCCGACAAAAATATACTTTCACTTGCGATTGGCAAAGACGGTTTCATCTATGCCGGCAGCGACAGCAGAGGACTTGTCTATAAGATAGATACGCAAACCAAAACAGCATCGGTTCTATACGACAGCGAACAGCCGGAAATCACGGCTCTTTTATTTGCAGACAATAACAATTTATACGCCGCCGCCACCTCAGCCAACATTATCCAGCCCCAGCGTGAACTTGCCCCTGAAACGCCTTCATTAGGCAGGCCCGAACCGCCTGGTGAACCGGAAGACTTCGAAGGAACCGCTGATGAAGGCGATGTGAAGCTTAAAACCGCTAATACAAAAAAAACTCCAGAAGCTAAGACACCGCAGAGACCGGCTCCTGTGGGCAAAGGCTTAAGACCCGAACAGGCAAGTTATATCTACAAAATCAATAAAGATGGTTTCGTAACCGATATCTTCAGTAAATCTGCTGTT
>JAPLMV010000285.1 GCA_026386835.1 Planctomycetota bacterium
AAACAAGCACACAGCGACTTGGAATTAGTTTCAACGAAATGATTCGCAGGGTTTTCAGATTCAAATGGCTTAAAAGGTTTTAGAGCCTATCCGTTTTTCCCGCAGCATTTCTTGTACTTTTTGCCGCTGCCGCACGGACAAGAGTCGTTGCGTCCGACTTTTGGCTGTTCGAGCTTTATCTGTTTTACTTTTACCTCACCCTGCGGCGCCTGTGCTGCCGCCCGCTGCTGCTCTGCCATTGCAAACTGACCTACCTCATCATGGGCCGTCTGGCTTACATTCCATACGCTTCTGGCCCTTGCACCGGCTTCGAGATGTACCTTGAAGATAATATCCGTAACCTTATCCTCGATGGATTCGAGCATATCGTTGAACATTCGGAAACCTTCCCGCTTATATTCGGTCTTCGGGTCTTTCTCCGCCCATGAACGCATCCAGATGCTGTCTTTGAGATGATCCATCGAATAGAGATGGTCTTTCCATGTACTGTCATAAACCTGGGTCAAAACATATTTTTCAAGGTCGCTAAGCTCCTGACGAAGGAATTCATTCGCGGCTTCATGTAATATTTTTTCGCGTTCAGGCCCATCGCCGATTTGGTTTTCGCTCAAAGAGGCGTTGAATCTTTCGTTGGCCCAGTTCACTAATTCGCCGGCGGTCAGCTTTGAAAGTTTTTCCGAAATCTCCTGGTTGAGTTTTCCGTTGTTGTAGCTTTGGCTAAGTTCAAGCAATTGATTATACAGCGCCTTTGGCTTGCTGTTGGCAACTTCTTCAATTGAAAGAGCCGCGTTGTATTTTTTGTTTGCCCATTGGGTCAGTGCCTCAAACCCGTATACATTGGCCCCCTGCGGGCCATAAACCATATTCATCGCAAATTCAACAGGGTACTCAATCTCCCTTTGCTTGTATCTGGCTGATGTTTGCTCCGTAACAAGATTGCGGATTTGCGATTTGTTTAAGCCCTTTAGCTGTGGTATATCTAATTTTATATCGAATTTACCCATGGCCCAGGCAGCAAATGTCCGCAGCGCAAAATCTTCATTCAGGAATTCCACCAGTTGCGAACAATCTTTTTTATCGACCTGCCTGACTGCTGCTGCAATCAGTTGTTGTTCGATTTCTTCGGGTTTTTGCGTTTTGACTTTCGACGGGCTTAAACTGACCTGAAACGCACTCATCGCCCATTTGGATAATCCGCTGATATCCCATGTCTGCGGGTCTTCATAGTCCTCCAGGTATTCACCCAGCGACAGCGTTACATCATTGCTGACGCTGTCTTTTGCCCGTTCCTTGACAAGTGCCTCAATTTCCTGTTCCGTCGCATCGGCGATATCGGCTGGTTTTAATTCAACCCCGAAAGTTGTCCTTGCCCACTCTGCTATACACCTGTGCGGGTATTTATCATCTAAAATTGTTTCGCAGTTTTTTTCGATTGAGTTGCTAATCATTTCCTCGATGATATTTTTGAGGCCTTTGCCGGTCAGGATTTTCCGCCTGCGTGAATAGAAGATTTTTCGCTGATGGTCCATCACCTCGTCATATTCAAGCAGGCTTTTTCGTATCTCGAAGTTCCGCTCTTCAACCTTCTTTTGTGTCCCTGCAATCAGCTTGCTCAAACGCCTGTGGTATATCGGCTCGCCTTCCTGCCACCCGAACCACGAAAGCGCCTTTATTGTTTTTTCTCCCGCAAAAAGCTGCAGCAGTTCGTCTTCGAAGCTAAGGAAAAATTGACTCGACCCTTTATCTCCCTGCCTGCCTGCCCTGCCTCGAAGCTGATTATCGATTCTTCTGGCCTCGTGGCGTTCCGTGCCGAGTATATGCAGCCCGCCGATTTCGGCAACGCCCGGCCCAAGCTTGATATCAGTACCCCTGCCTGCCATATTTGTCGCTATCGTAACATTGCCTCGAACCTGACCTGTCCTGCCGGTATGCTGATGACCAGCTTTTTCAACGATAATCGCCTCGCGTGCGTGCTGCTTGGCGTTGAGCACCTCATGCTCTACCCCGAATTTTTTGGTAAGGGCATCCGAAAGTATCTCGCTTTTTTCCACGCTGATTGTACCGACAAGCACCGGCCTGCCTGCTGAGCTGATTTCGTTTATCTCCTCCGTGATGGCATTGAATTTCTCCCGCATCGTTTTATAGATTATGTCTTCCCAGTCATCCCTTCCGCAGGGTTTGTTGGTCGGCATGATGACTACCTCGAGCTTGTAGATTTTCATAAACTCTTCGGATTCTGTTTCTGCCGT
>JAPLMV010000205.1 GCA_026386835.1 Planctomycetota bacterium
GCTGCATAAAAGGGTTGTGTCTCAGGATGAGGCGGTAGCGGCGATATCGAGGGCGGTAAGGCGGAGCAGAAGCGGGATGAAGGACCCGAATCGGCCGATGGGATGCTTTATATTCCTGGGGCCAAGCGGCGTTGGAAAGACACTGTTGGCAAAGGCGCTGGCGGAATTTATGTTTGGCGACGAGAATGCGCTGGTTCAGCTTGATATGAGCGAATTTATGGAAAAGCACAACGTCAGCAGGCTTGTCGGCGCACCTCCCGGGTATGTGGGATATGAGGAAGGCGGGCAGTTGACCGAACGCATCAGAAGGCGGCCTTATGCGGTGGTACTGCTGGACGAGATAGAAAAGGCGCATTCGGACGTTTACAATATGCTGCTGCAGATTATGGACGAAGGTCGGCTTACAGACAGCTTCGGACGAAACATCGACTTCAAAAACACCGTTTTGATTATGACAAGCAACATCGGTGCGGATCTGATTAAGAACCAGTCGGGGTTTGGGTTCGGCAAGAAGACGCCTGAGGCAAACTATGATAAGATGAAAGAGATGCTGACGAAGGAAGTTGAGCGTCAGTTCAGGCCTGAATTTTTGAACCGGCTTGACGATACGATAGTGTTCAAGGCGCTGACGCGGGAAAACCTGCAGACAATCGTGGATTACGAGCTTTCGAAGGTATTCAAGCGGCTGACAGAGCACGGATTGAAACTTGAGGTGGCCGAACAGGCCAAGGAATTTTTGATTGACAAGGGTTACAATCCTGAATTTGGCGCTCGGCCTTTACGCAGGGCGATTGAGCATTATATCGAAGACCCGCTTTCGGAAGCGATGCTGCGAGGCGAGTTCAAAGGCAAGAACTTAATAAAAATCAGCGTACAGGATGAAGAGCATCTGAAACTCGAAGGCGTTGAGGTGCCTGAGTCGGCTAAGAGCCAGACGCCTGTGGCGTAATCGTAGATAGTCGCTCGTCTCCCGTCGCTCGGAATTTGTGAGTAGCGGGGCTTATTTCTGCATTTGCTTTTCGAGGGGGGATTGCTGTTTAGCCAGCAGCGTTTCAAAATCTTTTCTGTCCAGCCATTCCACACTGCCATTGAGTCTCAGGATGATAGCGCCATCTTTTAAAATCAGCGAACGATACCTTTTTTGGGCGTAGGCAAGAATTGTATCCGGCGGGGAATCGAAATTGATCCATAAGGCCCTGTACCTGAATAAATCACCAAGCCGTACATTTCCGGGCAAATTGGTTCTTATGTTGTTGACATGGGATTCAGGCGGCACCGAGCCGTTCTCTGCCCGGTACTCGAGTATAACTTTGCCGAGACTGTCCATTGCGAGTATCGATTCGGAGCGATTGACCCAGTCCTTGAAGCTAATCATTGCCACGATTGCAAGGACAGTGACAATAATTACAACGGAAAATCTTATCAGGATAAACTTTTGTTGTTTCTGCATACATCATATCCCGGCATTTGTATCCTGATATGTCGGCGGATATGGGACTTCACTTTCACTGTTTTATTTTTACGATGTCGTCCTTGATTGCTAATTTTCCATCTGCGAAGAGTTTAACGGCCTGCGGATATGCGATGCATTCCTGCTCAAAGACCCTTGCGGCCAATGTATTGGGCGTATCATTTTCCTCAACTGGGCAGCATCGCTGGACTATTATAGGGCCTTTATCATACAGGTTGGTGCAGAAATGGACGGTGCAGCCGCTTACCTTGCAGCCGGCAGCGAGAACGGCCTGGTGGACATGATGTCCCCACATACCTTTTCCGCCGAAACTCGGCAATAAGGCAGGGTGTATGTTCATGACGCAGTTTTCATATCGGGGCGGTATTTTCCAGAGGCAAAGCCAGCCGCCCTGGCTACCGAGGTCGACTTTCGCAGCGGCAAGTTCATCCTCGATTTTTTTGCTGAACAGGTCGATATCGGGGTGGTCTTTCTGGCG
>JAPLMV010000116.1 GCA_026386835.1 Planctomycetota bacterium
GCTAAACTGGCATCGAAGGCAAAAGGAAACTGTCGTTTTTACCAACGGCTGCTTTGATGTTGTCCACAGGGGACATATCGAGTTTTTAAAATTCTGCAAATCGCACGGCAACATATTAGTTTTAGGCCTAAACAGCGACAATTCCGTAAAAATATTAAAAGGCCCAGAACGCCCTATAAATAACCAGTTCGACAGGGCCGCCGTATTAGCAGCTCTCGAAACTGTCGATTATGTCACCATCTTTGATGAACCGGACCCGCTGAATTTGGTAAAAAATGTCAAGCCCGACGTGCTGGTTAAGGGACAGGATTGGGCGGATAAAGGCGTCATCGGTCGGGAGTTTGTCGAATCCCGCGGCGGCAAAGTGGTGCTTGCTCCCCTTGTTGAAGGAAAAAGCTCCACTGCTACAATCGAGAAAATGAAGTCGCTTGGAGAAAAATCCTGATGGATGCAAATACAAAAAAACAGATTACAGAAATTGTAAAATCGCATAAAAAAATGCTCGCCGAATTTGAGGCACAAGGCATTGAAACAGTTGCAGCAGCAGCAGAGATGATAACAAAAGCATTAAAACAAAATCGGCGGATTTACATCTGCGGCAATGGCGGCTCCGCTGCAGATGCTCAGCACATAGCAGGCGAATTTGTCGGCAGATTCACCCGTGAGCGCAAAGGCCTGCCCGCTGTCGCACTGACGACCGATACTTCCGTGATGACTTCCATCGCAAACGACTACGGCTACGAAAATGCTTTTGCCCGGCAGGTAGACGCTCTGGTACAGAAAGGCGACATTCTCTGGGCCATTTCCACAAGCGGTTCCTCGCCGAATATCTTAGCCGCTGCGAAACTTGCAAAGAAAAAAGGTGCTCGAATACTCGCCTTTACCGGCACCAAAAACAGCAAACTTGAAAAAACTGCCGACATCTGTTTTTGCGCACACGACAAGTCCGCCGCCCGCAGCCAGGAAATACACCAGCTTGCTTATCATATAATTTGCGGCCTTGTGGAACAGAAGTTTTGCTCCTGAATTTTAGGATTGAATTTTTATGCCCAATAAAGCGGTATTCCTCGATAGAGACGGCACATTGGTCGAAGACCCGGGATACATCAACAGCCCCGAACAGGTCAAATTGCTCGATGGCGCTGCAAAAGCTCTTATCGAGCTTAAAGCCATGGGATATAAACTTGTTGTTGCCACGAACCAGTCCGGCATTGCGCGCGGCATCTTTACAGAAAAAACCCTCGTTGAAATCCACGAGCGGTTAAAACAACTCCTGGCCGAAAATGACGCATATCTCGATAATATCTATTATTGCCCCTACCTGCCCGACGGCGTAATTGCAAAATACCGAAAAGACAGCGACTGGCGAAAACCAAAACCGGGCATGCTCCTGGTCGCCGCATCCGAGATGGATATAGACCTCGCTCAATCATGGATAATAGGCGACAGCTCACGCGATGTCCAGGCAGGCAAAAGTGCAGGCTGCAAAACCATACTCATAGACAACCCACTCCAGGGCAGACTCGCAAGACACAGCGACTCAAACCCCGACCACACAGCCGTGAATATAACCGAGGCAGTAAACGTCATAAAAAAATACTACCGGCAATCAAAACCGCCCGTTCAACCGCAACCGATTCCTGTCTCCGTTGCTGCCCCCGCTCCTGTGCCGATTCCCGTGCCGGCTGTTAAACCGACTCCTGTGCCGCCTCCCCCGCCAACTCCAGCACCTGCTGTTAAACCTGTTCAGGTAGAGCCATTGCAAAAACTCGTTTCACCGCCACTTGAGAAACCGCCGCAGCCAAAAACACCTGAGCCGCCGTTGGCTGCTCCCAAGCCGGCTGTCTCACAGGATAGAACTGAACAATTGCTCGAAACTATCCTGACTCATTTAAAGGGTGTGCAGCGGGCACAAAAATTCACCGATTTTTCGATGATGGGCATGTTGGCAGGCTTCATACAGATAGCTGTTCTGTTCTGTCTGCTTGTGAGTATATATTTTCTTATGAATCCACCCAGACAGGATAACTCAATTTTAATTTCTCTCGGTTTTGCCGTAGTCTTCCAACTAATGGCGTTAACCTTCTACCTGATGCACAGCCGAAAATAATCGACCGTAAATATATCCTGGTATGTCTTGATACGAGATACAAGATACGAGATGCGAGATATGAAAGACAACATTTTAGTCTACCTGCCTTCGCCGATGGGCGATGGAATCCTCTGCACCCCCGCCCTTGGGGCGATAAGGCGGCATTTTAAATCCTCCCGAATCTCGTTTTTTGCAAATCCGGTTGTCCGTGAAATTTTATCGCCAAACAATTTCAACGATATCTGGCTTGACCATGAACAAAGCAATCCCATTGCAATAGCCCTGATGCTGAAACCAAAAAAATTCACGCATGCAGTCCTATTCAAGAACTCTTTCGCATCCGCTTTAGCAGTTTTTCTCGCAGGGATTCCATCCCGCATCGGCTATGCACGCGAAGGACGCGGATTTCTGCTGACAGATAA
>JAPLMV010000245.1 GCA_026386835.1 Planctomycetota bacterium
GATGGTAGCCATTATTGCCAGTACGAACAGCACGTTCAGGCACAGAGCCGCATTAGCGATTGCACCGCCGACGGTATAGTAAACAGTCATAAATGCCACGACGACGATAAGGGCGATTACACCGGACATAATGCCTTTATCCCTGTTGTCGGCGCCTATTGAGGGGCCAATGGTTTTTATCGATATGGGCTGCTCAATTAGTCTTGCGGGCAGAGAGCCGGCATTTAATTTGTTGACCATATCGGTAACTTCCGTCTGCGTGAAGCTTCCTGTTATGATGCCGGAAGTGGATATTCTTGCCTGGATGTTCGGGGCCGAAAGTGCGATTCCATCGAGCAGGATGCACAAAGGCCTTTCAAGGTTCCCGCCTGTGAGGTTTGAAAATATCCTTCCACCTCTTTCGTCAAGCTCAAAACTGATAGCTCTTCGACCCTGCTGGTCGGAAGTAGGTCTTGAGTTTTTCAGCTTCCAGCTTTTTTTAATATCCGCCGTACGAAGCATAACCTCATTTTGTTTGTTGCTGGTCAGGACATAAAGTTTTTCGCCGAAAGCGGCTGTAACGGAAGTGCTGTTTTTCCATTCTTTGGAATTTTCCACCTCGCACCAGAGGTAATTGTTGTCGGATGCGTATTTTGGCCCTTTTTCCTTGAGAGACCTGACATAAGTATCTATTTCTTCGGGGCTCAAGTCGGTTCGGTCTGTTGTGGGCAGAATTCTAAACTCCAGTATGCCGACGCCCTTGAGCATTCGCTGGAGGTCTTTGGCGTCATCGAGTTCTCCCCTGAATGGACGGTACTGGTCGTAAGCGGCAACCACTTTCCCAATTTTTTCCGCTCTGTCGGGAAACTCTGCTTTAAGCTCCTCGATAGACCCGGTTCTTTCGACGGATTTCGCAGACATTCCGAGTACCCTGTTTACCTGTTCTGCTGTGAGGTTAAACTGGTCAAGGGTTTTTCTTTCATTTTTGTATTGTACTTTAAGACCCAAATCCGGGTCGGTGAGTTTCTCAACAACTTTGGTCCATTGAGCATAAGTGTTTACATAGTCGGTCAGAATGTCGAGATTGTTGTCTGAACCGGGAAAATCCTTCAGGACTTTTGTAAGTTGCTGCTGGTCCAGTTTGTCCCAGTTTGTGACATTTGACTTAATTTTATCGACTTCGAGTTTGGCAGCGGCCAGCTTATCCTCGGCTGGTTTAAGCTTCGAGAACAACTCGTCGCTTTGCTTCTGAAGTTCGGTATATTGGTCGTACACAGCGGCCAGTTTATCCAGGCCGGTTAATTTATTGGGGTCGTTGCGGGTGAATCTCTCAAAATCCTTTGTGCGTTCCTGTGCCGGTTTTTTGAGAGAACGCATGATTATTGCAGGGTTGATATTACCTTCGAGAAGGTCGCCGAGTGTCTTTTCGTAGTTCTGGCGTTTCAGGCGGGCGTCCGCACTTGCAAGGGGCATCTGTATTTCGAACCGCGTGCCGCCCTGTGGCCGCCATACGAGGTTTTGTATGTTAGCAGGGTCAATTCGCCTTCGCAGAATGGTTATCATTTTTGTGGAAAGCTCTCTTTTTTCCGCCTGGTCCAGCCCCTGTGAATCTATTTCATAGATAAGACTTGTTCCGCCAGCCAGGTCTATGCCGGGTTTGAGGGTCGCACTTGGCGGATATAAGCTCCAGACTGCGACAATTACCAAGCCAACAATTAAAACGATTTTCCAATTAAGATTTCTATCCATAACGTTTCCTCGTAATTCGTATCCGGCCGCCGGCATCTCGCGCAGGATTTAACTGCACGGCACTGATACCAGTTACAATATTAACGACCGTTCAATATCCATTCTTATTTTTTCGACAAATTCTTGCCTATTGCTGAAGGTGCAACTTTTATTTTTGTGTTATTCGACTCATCAACCTTCAGTGTAACCTCATCATCTTTTACATCGACAACGATTCCGATAATGCCGCCGATTGTCTGAACCTTGTCATTTTTCTGCAGTGACTGTACCAATTGGCGATGTTCTTCCTGCTTCTTCTTCGGTGCCCTGAAAAACAGAAGGTACATAACCACCAAAATCAGAACAAACGGGAGGTACTGCATAAGGGGATTAGGCTTCGTGGTCGTCGTCATGAGGGCATTGGGGTCGGCAGCAACCGTTGCAGTGGTACTGGTTTCCTGCGTAGTAACCGATTCCCCCTTAACAGACGACGATGTCTGCTCGCCGGCGGCCTGAGCTAATATCCACATATTATTATCCATTTTTATTTCCCTTTCATCAAATTTTGAAAACCGTTACTTATAACCTAAATTTCCTGCAAATTACAGAGAAATCTTTCATCATTAGCCGGAAAAATAATCGGTATACCTTTTCAGGTTCTCCTGTGCCCAGTCGGCAAATTCATTTTTTTCCAGCATTTGTCGGATTTTAGCCATTAATCTCTGGTAGAACCTTATATTATGCAGTGATACGAGGATGGGTCCGAGCATTTCATTTATGTTGAAAAAATGCCTAAGCGACCCTCTGCCAAAGTTCCTGCAGCAATAGCAGTCGCAATCCTGCTCTATTGGGTTGATGTCGCAGGTGTGGGTGCTGTTTCGCAGCCGCAACGGACCGTTTTGCGTAAAGGCATAAGCATTTCGTCCGTTTCGCGTAGGCAGGACGCAGTCGAACATATCGACGCCGGCTTTTACGGCGGCTATGATATCGGCCGGTGTGCCGACACCCATCAGGTAGCGTGGCTTATCCTGCGGCAAAAGCTGGTTTGTGTGAGCGACAGTCGTTATCATATTGTCATGTCCCTCGCCGACACCTAATCCGCCAAGGGCATATCCGTCGAAATCCAGTTTCATCAGTTCGCCTGCACAGGATGTTCGCAATTCATGATTGATGCCGCCCTGCACTATGCCGAACAGCATCTGGTTGGCATTGGTATGGGTCTGTTTACATCTTTTTGCCCAGTTGATGGTTCTTTCGACGGCTGTTTTTAATTGAGGTTCATCGCAGGGAAATGGGGTGCACTGGTCAAGGCACATAATAATATCTGCACCGAGGCGATTCTGAATTTGGGTTGCAGTTTCGGGACTTAATTTAATTTTTGCCCCATCGATGTGACTGCCAAATTCAACATGGTCGTCGTTGATTTTGGCAAGAGAACTTAGTGAAAAGACCTGGTAGCCGCCGCTGTCGGTCAGGATGGGTTTATCCCATGCCATAAGTTTGTGCAGGCCGCCGAGTCTTTCCACGCAATCAACTCCGGGCCTCAAAAGCAAATGGTATGTATTTGCAAGGATAATGACGGCACCGGTTTCATTTAGATGTTGCGGGGTGATTCCTTTTACGGCGCCTGCAGTTCCCACTGGCATAAAAACCGGCGTTTGAACCGGGCCATGGGCGGTATTTAACATGCCCAGACGCGCAGAGGATTGGGAATCCTTTTTAATAATTCCGAACTTAACTATTTTGCCGTTTTCGTGCCGCACTTTGGGTTTAGTAGAGATTTTTTATTTTAGAATTAGGATAATAGTAGTATAGAATCTGGGTTGAGGTTTTTCCGAGCCGAGCCATCGACTGAGCTCCGCACTGGCACATGCCCACACCGTGTCCGTAACCTCTTCCGGAAACCAATGTCCATTTGTCGCCCATATCGACGATTTGACAAATAGTGCTTTTAAATTTTCGGCCCGTCGGGTCTATTGTGAGCCGCAGGTCTTCCGCCCGAAGCCAATCACTTTTGCCGGTTGAACCGAGCAGCTTTATCGAAGTCATACGCGAGTATTGGTCGTAATTGCTCTGCTCAGTGGGGATGATGGCTGTAATATCGCCGAGTTGTTTTAGCGAAGGGTAACTCTGTATGAGCCGATTTTTGACATCGGTTTTGTCGAACTGCACCATGTTCCAGTAGAACTGTGTGGGTTTTGCAACGTCGATGCAATATGAGCAGGGAACACCGACCAGCGGTTCGAAATAATCACCGAATACGGATTTGCTGCTTTCGGTATGCCCGCCGCAGATTGCACTGTAATAGGCAGGGAATATATCCTCGTAGCCGGTTGACTGTCTGCAGACAAGTGCCTGGCCTTTTGTATCATTGACGGCAGCCCATACCTGTGCAGCTTCGCCTCGGATGCCGTTATAGGCCTGATTGGCCTGTGTTCTTTTGACGTCCCAGCAGCGATTGCCGCCGAAATGCCTTTTGATGTAGATACAGTAAGTTCTTGCGGCGATTGCCTGAACTCTTAATGCGGCCGGCTCCCAGTAACTGGGCATTTCGACTCCGACTACGCCGGCAAGATATGGCTCAAGCCCAACGAGGTTAATCGCCGCAAATGAATTGGCATCGGAATTCATTATAAGTTTCAATTTGCCGCGATAACTGTCGCCGTTGAGGCTGAAAATTTGCGGCTCGTCGGATGAAATAACAACTTCGCTGCTTGTTGATGGCCGACCCGCAATGGTAATTCTGCCTGCAGATACCTGGATATCAAGCGGCATCTCTACAGTGTTAAAATGGGACTGTATGGCCTGCGTCACAGGATCTATGACTGTCAGAGACGAGAATGCCGAGATGCGGCATGTTCTGATATTATCGAGAAGCAAAACCCGCACAAGATCATCGGCAGTGGTTTCCATCTGGGGAATTGGTGAACTGACCTGTCTTTCAACACAGCCGTCAAAGGTCATTAGCCAGAGCAATAAAGCCGCCCACTGGAACACTTTGGTTCTGCTTGTGATGGACCTGAGCGTTGTAAACAATGTCAATTTCTCTGATAATTTTCCAGGTGTTTTTGGCTGCTTAAAAAATATTTAATCGGTTAATCCAGATTTCTCAGGGATAATCCGATGTTACTTAATGTTTTTTTGATTTCGTTTAAGCTTGTTACGCCGAAGTTTTTGCATCCGAGAAGTTCGGCCTCTGTTTTGTGTACGAGTTCACCGATTGTCCGGATATTGAGCTTCTCGATGCACTTTCGAGCGCGAACAGACAACTGTAAATCATCAATGGGCTTACCATACAGGGCATTGTCCTCGGCTTCTTCTACAGAAGAGGGGGAATCCTGCTCGGAAATAATAGAGACGGCAGGCTGTCTTTCTTCTAAAGACATACCAAGATGCAGCGTTTTTGATTCGAGTATGACCTTTATTTCTCTAAGGGAAGTTTCACCGAAGTTTTTGTAGGAAAGCAACTCGGTTTCCGTGATATTTAATAAATCTCCGATTGTTTGAATATTCATTTTTCTCAGGCAGTTTCTGCTTCGTACCGATAGTTCAAAATCAGAGATAGGCGTTTCGAGAATTTGTGTTTTTTTGGTCTTTTTCTTTTCCTTTTCCTCGTCATAGAACATTGTTTTGGAGCTTTCGATATCCTTTTTGAAAAGGATTGCCCTTTTATGATTCGGATGATACTTCAGTACCTTTTCCACGCATTGAAAGGCATTGTCGAACTGGCCTTTATCTTCATAAAGTACAGCCAGATTCAGCAGTGCATTTAAATATACAGGGTTGGTCGAGGCAATCTGTTTGTAATAATCGATGGCTGCTTCTTCGTCGCCTGCCATGTCGCAGCGAAAAGCAAGCCGAAACATGGCCTTTTGATGGTTCGGAAATAACTCGATAGCTTTCTTGTAATTTTCCATCGCCTGGTCATATAGCCCCTGTGATTCCTGAAGATAGCCGAGCTGATAGTGATAGTCGGCGCTTACATTTTCAAAGTTTGCGCATTTTTTGAGTTCTTTTTCAGCAGCCTCAACATTGCGAGCCTTACGATAGGTCGCTGCTGTTTCTAATCTGATGCTTAATGTATCAGCGCCGTGGTCGAGACTTTTCTTGAGACTTTCAATTGCCTCGTCGAATTTGCCCATCCGACGCAACGCAATGGCCAGGTAAAAAAACTTTTCCTTGCAGTCATTTCCCTTCTTGAGTTTCTCGACAGCGTCGGCATTTTTACCCAGAATACA
>JAPLMV010000119.1 GCA_026386835.1 Planctomycetota bacterium
TCCGGGTTAATCGGCTCACCTACGGTGCCAAGGATTCTCAGCTTGTCGAGTTTGTATTTTGCAGGCCACTCCTCGCCCAGCCTCATCAAGGCGCGAATGGCCGTTGGAGCGGTATAGAAGACGGTAACGCCGAACTTATCGCAGATATTCCAGAAGCGTCCAGCATCAGGATAAGTCGGGACACCTTCAAACATCAGCGAAGTGCCGCCATTGGCAAGCGGGGCATAGGCGATATAGCTGTGCCCTGTTACCCAGCCGATATCGGCGGTGCACCAATAGATATCATCTTCATGAATATTGAAAACATATTTGTGAGTAAGGGCAACATGGAGCAGATAGCCGGCGGTGGTATGGACAACGCCTTTTGGTTTTCCTGTCGAGCCGGAGGTGTAAAGAATGAACAACGGGTCCTCGGCGTTCATCTGCTCTGCCTTACAGTCCGCAGACGCTTTTGCCATTTCCTCGTGATACCATAAATCTCTGCCTTTCTGCATATTGCAGGGGTCATCGGTTACTTTAACGACTATGACATTTTCAATCGTGGGCGTACTTTTCAATGCCTCATCCGAGATTTCCTTAAGCTTGATATGCTTTCCTGCACGCAGTGAAACATTGGAAGTGATAAGCATTTTGCAGTCGGAGTCGTTGACGCGGTCTTTGATGGCATCGGCGCTGAATCCGCCGAATATAACAGAGTGAATCGCACCGATACGGGCACAGGCCAGCATCGCCACCGGCAACTCCGCAACCATCGGCATGTAAATTGCGACACGGTCGCCTTTCTTGATGCCCTTTGACTTGAGCACATTGGCGAATTTACAGACCTCTTTATATAACTCTTCATAAGTGAATTTCCTGACAGCGTTTTCCTCTTCGCCCTGCCAAATCAAAGCCGTTTTCTTTGCGGTTGGCGTCCCGATATGCCTGTCGAGGCAATTGTATGCAACGTTTAACTGGCCGTCCGCGAACCATGTGTGTTGGATTTTTCGTTTCTTTGTATCCCAGGTATATTCAAGACTCTTTGTCGGCTGTTTAAACCACGCCAGGGTCTTTGCCTGCTCAAGCCAGAAGCCGTCAGTGTCGTTTATGGACTGTTCCCACATCTGCTGATATTGTTTCTCGCTTTTTACATAAGCGTTTGCCTGCACCGATTTTGGCGGCGGAAACGTCCGGTTTTCTGTCATTAATGATACTATCGCCTTCTGCGGATTTCCCATAACTTGCTCCTTTGTGCATAATTGAAATGTATTGACTATTTACCAAGAAAATCAAAAAACAAAATTGCAGAGATAAGACAGGAAGAATTAAAAATTAAAAATTTCTAAAATAAGACAGTCTTACTTCAACAATTTTTATACTTTATTTTCTATTAGCGGGGCATTATACTTAAAACCAGCGTAATGTCAAGCACAAAAAAGTACAATAATAATGCTGAATAATGTTCCTAACATGCACAATAAAGCTTTTGTGCGGCTTTCTTTCTCGACTTGAGAACGTGTCGTCAGGTACAACCCAAAAGGAGAGAACTAAAACAAGAAGGTAGAAAGCGGGAGACGGGGGATAGAAGATAGCCAATAGTAATACGAATCACGAACTACTGCCAGTTGTTGGGATAGTAGACGCAGTCCGGTCTGATTTCAAATTTTCTGCAAAGCTGTTTGACCAGCAGTTCCACTCTTTTAATCTGGCAGTCGGTTGGGC
>JAPLMV010000269.1 GCA_026386835.1 Planctomycetota bacterium
GCCTCGAAGGCGCAATGCAAATCGGCACCCGCACGCAGTCCGACAAACAAAACGGCCAGATGAATTTCTTTGGCCAGATGAACAAAGAAACCGATTATGCCAAAGACCACCAGAACCTACCAAATGTCCAGCCCTGGCCGGAAACACAGATGCTCGCTTACGAAAAAGAGGTACTCGGATTCTATGTAACAAGCAATCCATTAAGCCACTGTGCCGATACGATAGACGCATATTCCACAACCAACACTTCACAGCTTTCCGGTGCCCAGCAGGATAAGCCGGTAATAATCGGCGGAATGATAACCAAAATCAGAACACACATTACAAAGAACGGACGAAATGCCGGCTCGAAAATGGCCGTCTTTAATCTCGAAGACCTCCAGGGACAGGTCGAAGTTGTACTGTTCACGGATGCCTTGAATAAATTTGCTGAATACCTCATTGAGGATAAGGTTGTCTTTGTAAAGGGCAGGGTTGACTGCCGAAGAGAAAAGCCCAACATCTTTGCCGAGGAATTGATTGCTCTCGAGGAAGTCGCCGAAAAACTTGCCGGCAAGGTCAAGATAAGACTCGACGCAAAAGAAGTTACCAAGGAAAAAATGACGCAGATAAAAAATATTTGTCAGCACCACAGGGGCAGAAGCGCTCTTTTGGTAGCGATAAAAACAGATAAAGGCAAGGTCTATGCCGCCGCTGACAAATCCCTGTTCGTCAACCCTGACGTCGAATTCTGCCGAAAAATGAAACTCCTTCTCGGCGAGGAAAATTTCCAACTGGGAAAATAAAAATTTTTGGAGAAAGCAGCATTTTTTGATATAGTGCATCAGTGTTGATTGGTTTCTAATTTGGAGTTAGCAATGGGCATAATATCCCCGGATACTACTATTGAGGCATCTGCCGTGGAAATCGATATTCTTCGGAAAATGGACGTAAGTCAGCGTGCGGAAATGACCTTTCAATTAGGTAACAACCTTCGCGAAATTGTCGAATCAGGCGTCAGATTCAGACATCCCGACTACGACGACCGAAAAATCAATATGGCAGTTTTGCGGATTTTTGTGGGTGACAAAATATTCAGACAGATTTATGGAGATATCGAAGTCGCCTTATGAATACCCAACAAGAGTTTCTGAAAAAAACAATCGAGGCCTTAAAAGGTGCCGGTATCCAATATATGATTTCCGGCTCAATCGGCAGTAGTTTTTACGGCTGGCCAAGGGCAACCAAAGATGCCGATATTGTGATTGTTGCGACCGATAAACAGCTTTGTGATTTTGCCAAGTCTCTCGGCGAGGATTACTACTTCAGTCTTGAGGCAGCTCGTGACGCCTTAAAACATAATTCAATGTTCAATGTTATCGACATTCAGGCCAGTTGGAAAGCAGACCTGATTATTAGAAAAAATAGACCATTCAGCAGAGAAGAATTTCAGCGAAGGCAAAAAGTCAAAATGTATGGAACAGATGTCTGGGTTCTTTCGCCGGAAGATGCCATACTAAGCAAACTTGAGTGGTCC
This sequence comes from Planctomycetota bacterium, assembly GCA_026386835.1. Taxonomy (GTDB): domain Bacteria; phylum Planctomycetota; class Phycisphaerae; order Sedimentisphaerales; family Anaerobacaceae; genus JAPLMV01. The sequence goes on from JAPLMV010000269.1 coordinate 1,517, forward strand.
AAAGACATAGAATCAAAACAGCAATTTCAGGATGCTCTCGGAATAGCTATAGTCCACATGGAACAGCTCGATATGGATTATCTCAATAAATGGGCAAAAGAGTTAGGCATAGAAAGTTCACTTCAGAAACTACTCAAGGCTTCAAAAAAATCGAAAAATGGTAAATAGGAACATAAACTTGAAAGATAAAAGTGCAGGAAACCAATTTACAGGAAAATTCATCGTTCTTGATGGGCCGGACGGCTGTGGAAAAAGCACGCAGACCAAACTGCTGACTCAATGGCTTGAGCAGCAGGGTGTTGAAACTGAGACCTTTCGCGACCCTGGCACGACTGCTATCGGCGAAAAAATCCGCCAAATCCTTCTAAATCCAGAACATATCGCAATGAGCACACGAACCGAACTGCTTCTTTACATGGCGGCACGAGCACAACTGTGGCAGGAAAAAATAGCACCGGCCCTGAATAAAAATAAATGCGTTATCCTCGACCGCTGGCTGTCGAGCACCTGCGCATATCAGGGATATGCCGGCGGCTTTGGAATCGAGAAGGTTATAAACATTGCACAGGATTGCCTCGAAAGATGCTGGCCGGATTTGACCATAATACTTGATGTTGACCTGGCAGCCGCAGCATCAAGACTGAACCGTCAGCTCGACAGAATGGAGCAAAAAGGCGACAGCTACCATCAGAAAGTCCGCGAGGGTTTTCTGCAGCTTGCCGGAAAACAAAAAAACTTCGCTGTTGTTGATGCGACTAAAGATATTGAAACAGTTCATAGAAAAATAGTGGAATTGATTAGTGGCTGAATTAAAGGAAATTTTTTGTCAGGATAAGGCAATTTCAATTCTGCAGCGTGCATTTGCCGCGGACAAGGTGCCGCACGCCTATATCTTTGCCGGCCTCGACGGCATCGGCAAATTTAAAACTGCCCGCCAGTGGGCCAAACTGCTGCTGTGTAAAAGCCCGTCTATTAAAAACAATTTCGCCGACAGTTGCGGCCGGTGCCAATCATGCCTGTTGTTTGAAGCCGGCTCACACCCAGATTTTAATTTGGTCTATAAAGAGCTTCTCGAATTCACAAAGAACGGCAAAGGCAAAGACCCCCCCATTGATTTCCCAATAGATGTTATTCGTGAGTTTGTCGTTGAAAAAGTTTCAGTCAAACCTGTCCTTTCGCAAAGAAAGGTTTTCATTATAACCGAAGCCGAAAAAATGGACATCGAGCCACAGAACGCCCTCTTAAAGACACTCGAGGAGCCGCCGGACTTCTGCTCGATTATTCTCATCTGTACCTCGCTTGAAAAACTTCTGCCGACAACCAGGTCCAGATGCCAGACAATTCGCTTTAGTCCGGTCAGCGAAGACCGCATAATCAAAAAATTGGAACAAATGGGCATGAGCGAAAATCAAGCGAAGTATTTTGCTCGTTTTTCACAGGGAAGTATCGGTTTTGCCTGCCATCTGGCACAAATTGAACTGGCAGAGCCTGACCCAACTGATGCTAAAAAAGGGCCTTTGCCCAAACTCTATGAGACCAAAAAAGAAATCATTGATTCGATTGTTTCCTTAAAATATGCAGACTCGCTCGAATTGGCTGAGCAGTTTCTCGACAAAAGCAGGGAAATCGCAAAATTTTGGGGTCGGCTTGACGATGCTACGAGCACCAAAGACATAAATCGCAGGTCGCATAAAGTCATTTTGCAGATAATCATCTCCGCACTGACCGATGCCATGAAGTTCGGTATCGTCAAATCACAGGACCTAATCAACTTTGACCAGCAGGATAAAATAGAAAACCTTGCCGCTCGTTTTGCCCCTGAACAGGCCGCCGAAAAAATCGCCGACACATACAAGTCGATGCAGTGGGTTGACGCCAGTGTCAATGAACGGCTTATTTTTGAGCAGCTATTGTTAAATCTCGCTGTTTCTGATATAATAAATGTTTCACAATAGTATTGCTTAAAAACAGGTATTTGAAATGATGGAAAATCAGACGGCAAAGTCAAAACAGCCGAGAGTAAAAAAATTTATGCTGGTTCGTTACGGCCGAATGAATGCTATCGGCTTTTTCGAGCACAACGAACCCAATATCCCGAAAGTCCCGACCAGCGTGGTGGTAAAGACCGAAAAAGGCCTCGAACTGGGCGATATTGTCGGCCGGCTCTGTTCCTACAGGGCAGGACAGTACAAGCTGGATAAAGAGCAGGTCAAAAAATATTTCGAGGATAGTCAAATTGACCTCTCCTGCAATCTCGTCGGCACTGTTATTCGACTGGCAACAGCAGATGATATAAGCGAGGAAAAGCACCTGCTAAAAAATGCAAAAGAGGAGATGGAATACTGCCGGAAACTCGTGAAAGAAATGCAGCTTCCGATGGAAATTGTCGATGCCGATCATATATTCGGAGGCGAGAGAATCGTTTTTTACTTCATGTCAGACGGACGTATCGACTTTCGCGAACTGGTAAAAAGGATTGCACAGGAGTATCAGACAAGAATCGAGATGCGCCAGATAGGCAGCCGAGATGAGGCCAAG
>JAPLMV010000169.1 GCA_026386835.1 Planctomycetota bacterium
GATGCTCTATGCTTTATAATCGTATGGCCCAGCTTTTGTGCGAATTTGTAGCCGTCGCCTTTCGAGCCTGTATCGGGGTAGGAAACCCCGCCTGTAGCTATAATCGCTTTGTTTGCGGCAATAATTTCTCTGCCTGTGCGGATATTAAAACCTTCACCGCACTTTTCAATGCCTTCAACCCTCCTGTCATATAAAAAATGCACACTGTTCTTTGCCGATTCCGAGAGCAAAACCTTTTGCACATCCTCGGCGCTGTTTGTTACCGGAAATACGCAGCCGTCCTCTTCGACTTTTGTTTCAAGTCCCCTTTCGGCAAAGAATTCCCGCACCTGTTCGGGCTGGAATTCATGAAAGCAATACTGAAGGAATCTGCCCTTTGTACCAAAGGCCTTGATAAATTTGTTTATGCTGTCTGCGTGGGTGATGTTGCATCGTCCGCCGCCGGTTAAAAGCAGTTTTCTTCCTGCTGCGGTATTGGCCTCAACCACGGTGGTTTGTGCGTTCGATTTGGCCGAGTAAATCGCCGCCATCAAACCAGCGGGCCCCGCACCGATTATGCAAACATCTGTTTTCATAAGTGCCGGTAATACTGAATTTCAGGGTGAATATCAACTTTAATCTTTCGATAATGCTACCTGCTTTCTGTACTTGTAATCATCACTGCTTTGTATATAATACTACAATGCAAATAACTTACCGCTGAGAACGCAAAGACCGCAGAGAAAAAAGGTCTTTAACTTTATATCATCTCTGCGACCTCAGAGTCCTCTGCGGCGAAAAGATATTTTTTTGATTATGACGTATGTTTACAGATGAAGGTGCAAAAATCGCCGAAATAACAGAAGAAAGAATGTTGAATCAGATTACTGACGCAATTATCGGTGCAGCGATTGAAGTGCATCGTAATCTGGGACCCGGATTACTGGAATCTGCTTATGAAGCTTGTTTGGCCTTCGAGATTGCAGAGCGAGGTTTTAAAATAGAGCGGCAAAAGCCACTTCCTGTGATTTATCGAAAAATGAAATTGGATTGTGGTTGTCGGCTTGACATACTGGTTGAAAACAAAGCTATTGTTGAGATCAAATCTATTGACAGTCTTGAACCAATTCATAAAGCCCAACTGCTTTCTTATCTAAAACTATCAGGCTGTAAAGTCGGATTGCTGATAAATTTCAATGTAACTATTCTCAAAAAAGGTATTATTAGAATGGTAAATAATTTTCCAGATTCAAGGTAGTGTAAAATACTTGATTGTTAAATGGATCGCCGAGAATGCAAAGACCGCAGAGATTAAAATGTTGTTGACTTTATATCATCTCTGTGACCTCAGCGTTCTCTGCGGTGAAATAATTTGTGTAAAAGGAAAATTGAATTTATGGCTAAATTGACCAAACTTGATGACATCGTATCGCTGTGCAAGCGAAGAGGTTTTATATTTCAGTCCAGCGAAATCTATGGCGGCCTGGCAAGCTGCTACGACTACGGCCCATTAGGCGTCGAGCTTAAAAACAACGTCAAAAAGGCCTGGTGGAAGGCAGTTGTCCAGATGCGCGACGACATCGTAGGCCTCGATTGCAGTATACTTATGCATCCATTAGTCTGGAAGGCATCCGGCCACGCCGACAAATTCGCCGACCTGATAGCCGAATGCAGAAAGTGCAATACGAGAACCCGTGTTGACCACTTAAAAGACAATCACGCCGAGGAACACACTGAACATGTCGCAGTTGACATCTCCATGGTAACTGCCAGCGACCTGAGCAAAAAAGTCTGTCCAAAGTGCGCTGCCATAGGACAATTCACAGAGCCGATGCCGTTTAAGCTTATGTTTGAAACACAAATGGGCGCCAACGTTGACGATTCGATGACGCTGTATCTTCGGCCGGAAACCGCACAGGGCATATTCGCCAATTTCCGAAACGTTCTCGACTCTACAAGGGTAAAAATGCCTTTCGGCATCGCACAAATCGGTAAAAGTTTCCGCAACGAAGTTACCACCAAGGCCTTTACATTCCGAACCCGCGAATTCGAACAGGCGGAGATTGAGTTTTTCTGCGAGCCTGGCACCGATGAAAAATGGTTCGAACACTGGAAAGAGGCCCGATTCAAATGGTACACCGACCTGGGACTTAAAAAAGAAAATCTGCATTTCCGTGAACATGCAAAAGACGAACTTGCCCACTATGCAAAGGGCTGCGTCGATGTCGAATACAAATTCCCGTTTGG
>JAPLMV010000002.1 GCA_026386835.1 Planctomycetota bacterium
AGAGAGGGTCTGCGGCATTTGTTCACATTCACATGCCACTTGTTTTGTTCAGGCAGTGGAAGAAATAGCAGGTCTTGAGGTTCCAAAGCGGGCACTTTATATCCGTACGCTTATAGCAGAACTCGAGAGGATTCACAGCCATTTGTTGTGGCTGGGGGTTGCGGGCCACGAAATAGGGTTTGATACGCTTTTGATGTATACATGGCGTGACCGTGAGGGTGTAATGGACGTGCTGGCGATGCTTACCGGCAATCGCGTGAATTATGGAATGAATACCATAGGTGGGGTAAGGCGAGACGTAACAAGCGAGCAGATACCGCAGATTTTAAGTGCGATAGACATTCTCGAAGAGCGGACAAAATATTACATCCAGGTTGCAACAGAGGAAGTAACGCTCAGAGAGCGTCTTTCAGGTGTGGGTGTTTTGTCGCACGATGATGCAGTTCATCTTGGTGCAGTCGGGCCGACAGCGCGTGCATCGGCAGTCGACAGGGATATCAGGCGTGATGACCCTTATGCTGCTTATGGCGAGCTTTCGTTTAAGGTAATTATCGATAACCACAACGATGTTTACGGCAGGACGCTGGTGCGTGTGGGTGAGCTTATGGAGTCGTATAAAATGGTTCGCCAGATACTGAAAAATTTGCCCGAGGGGCCGATAGCGGTCAAAGCCCCCCGAAAAATTCCGGCAGGTGAGGCGCTGAGCCGTTATGAAGCGCCGCGCGGTGAAGATGTGCATTATGTCAAGGCAAACGGCACCGAAAAGCCCGAGCGTGTAAAGGTGCGTGCTCCGACACTTGCGAACGTGCAGGTCGTGGCACATATGCTCAAAGACAGGTACCTTGCCGATATGCCTATTGTGATAGCTGCGATTGACCCCTGTTTCTCATGCACCGACAGGGCGATATCGATTAGAGAGCAGGGCAATTCCACAGCAGGTACGATGAGCTGGCCGACGCTGCATTCCTACAGCATCGACTGGTACCGCAAACAGGGGATTGATTTTGCGGAATTAAACAAAAAATTCAAGATTCGAGGAGCATTGAAATAATGGCAATTGCGTTGTTTAATATCCTTATATTTCCCGGTTTTTTATTTATTGGTGTTTTTGGGATGCTGGCTGAATATATCGACAGGAAACTTTGTGCGATGCTGCAAAACAGGGTCGGTCCGCCTTGGTTTCAGCCGCTTGCGGACTTTATTAAACTGGCGGCCAAGGAAGATATAGTTCCGGAACAGGCGGATGCCCGGATATTTACGCTTATGCCGGTCGTTGCACTTACAGGGACGGTTACCGCCTTTTTCTGCATACCCTTATGGGGGACAAAGGCGTTATTTTCATTTAACGGCGATTTGGTTGTGGTGCTTTATCTTATGACGATTCCGACGATGACGTATTTTCTCGGCGGGTGGTACTCGCGAAGCGTGTTTTCGATGATTGGTGCAGCAAGGTCGATAACGCAGTTGTTTGCTTATGAGATTCCATTATTTCTGAGTGTTCTTGCACCGGCGATGCTTGCGAATACCTGGTCGCTGAGCGAAATGACCGTTTACTACAACAGCCATCCCTGGTTCGGGTTGTTTAATATAGCAGGTTTTCTGATTGCGCTTGTGTCGCTTCTCGGAAAACTCGAAAAAGTTCCATTCGATATACCAGAAGCTGAGACTGAAATCGTGGGGGGAACGTTTACCGAGTACGGCGGGAGGTTGTTGGCGCTTTTCAGGATGTGTATAGATATAGAAATGGTGGTAGGGGCGTCGCTTTTGGCGGCTGTTTTCCTGCCGTTTGGGATGCATTATGGGCCGGCTGCCGGGTTTGCTTTGTATATAGTGAAGGTTCTGTTCATAGTGGCGTTATTGTCTGTGCTTCGAACGATATTTGCCCGCTTGCGAATAGACCAGATGATTAACTTCTGCTGGAAATATATGGCGCCTGCAGCATTTTTGCAGCTTCTTGCCGACCTTATTATAAAAGGAATTCACGCACCATGATAAGACCTGGAAAAATGATAAGAGAGGTTTTGGAATCGCTGTTCAGGAAAGCGGCGACTACGAAATATCCATTAGTCAAAGCTGTGATGCCGGACAAGTTTCGCGGCAGGCTCAGGTTTTATCCTGAAAGATGTATCGGCTGCAAAATGTGCATGCGTGACTGTCCATCGAATGCGATTATAATCCGTAAAGTCGGCGAGAAGAATTTTGAGGCCGAGATAGACCTTGCCAAATGCATATATTGTGCACAGTGCGTTGATTCCTGCCCGAAAAAAGCGCTCGAATCCACAAAAGAATTTGAACTTGCCGGGCTGGACCATGAAAAATTAAAGGTGGTTTTCAGTGCAGAAACTAAAGATGCAGTTGAAACAAAAGCTTGAGAACGCCGGCAAAGTTGCGGTTTTAGGCGTTGGTTCCGAGCTTAGAGGCGATGATGCTGTGGGAATCATGGCAGCAGAGCAGATTGAGAGAATCAGCAGGAAAAAGACAACGGCGCCTGAACTTAAGGTATTCATAGGCCAGACTGCTCCCGAAAATCTGACCGGCGAAATAAAGAAATTCAGACCCACCCATCTTATAATCATCGATGCAGCGGACCTCGACGGCCAGCCGGGAGAAATTGTTTTAATTGAGCCGGAGGATGTCGGCGGCACATCATTTTGCACGCACAGTCTGCCTACGAAGGTGATGACGGATTATCTTTTGCAGTCCTTTAACTTTCAGATTATCATTATCGGCATCCAGCCGAAAACTCTGGCGGTGGGGGCATTGCCATCCAAAGAAGTTACCGGTGCGGCAAAGCTGCTTTCTGAAACGATTACGGGGCTTCTTAATAACCTGAACTTTGGATAAGGATATAGAAAAACGGCCTGCCTGCCGAATGGAATAATATCATCGTTAAATATTATTAACCCAGTAGGCAAGGAGGCCGTATGACAATGGATTTTACCAGATTATTTGTGGATGTCGATGATTGTTGGAAAGCTTTTGAAAAAATGTATGCAAAGCACCTCATCGAGGATGGAACACGTAAACGTAACAGAAAAAGCAACTTAAGTACCAGTGAGATCATGACTATCCTTATTGCCTTCCAAACCAGCGGCTATCGCACTTTCAAAGATTTCTATCAGTATGTCCTTGC
>JAPLMV010000037.1 GCA_026386835.1 Planctomycetota bacterium
CGACGAGCCTCAAAACGCCATGAAAACATACAGGCAACTAATTACTGAATACCCCGGTTCGCCCTGGACTGAAATTGCGAAGGCCCGGGACAAATTAATTGACTGGTACCAGAAAGACGACCCCAAAACTGTAATTAAAGAAAATAAACCTTAAAGCAAAATTGGAGTATTAAGGTGATTAAAACTGAAATAGACACCATATCGCATGTCTCTGAAAAAAGGGAGAGGGCAAATGTGCTGATAGTCGATAACGACTCGGCCTCAGCTCGGCTTATACTCGAAATTTTAGCCCGCAAAGGAATTTACGCCAATCTTGCCTGCGACAAAAAAACCGCTGTTGATTTTCTGGGCAAGGGCGATTATGACCTCGTGTTCCTGAGCACTCAGCCTCAAACCGGCTTCGAACTGCTCAAGGATATCAAGGCGAATTCTCCTGAGCTGCCGGTGATTATGCTCTCCGATACCCCCTGTCGTGAAATACCAGACCAGCAATCGCTCGAAACAGCGGTAAAGGCCGTCAAGGCCGGCTGCTGCGATTTTCTCATTAAGCCGCTGGTTCGCGAAAAAATCGAACACCTGCTCGAAACCTTCCTGCCCAATCACAGCGTCTCGGTTCTCGATTGCACCCAGCAGAACAGCAGCACCATTTACAACATCGTCGGCAGAAGCGCAAAACTTCTTCAGGCGGTTAACCTGGCAAAAAGAATTGCCCCCTCCGCGGCGCCGGTTTTAATAAGCGGCGAAAGCGGTACAGGCAAGGAGTTGATTTCGTGCCTCATTCATCGTCAAAGCAAAAGAGCACAGGGACCCTATGTCCGCGTGAATTGTGCCGCATTGAGCGACTCGCTTCTTGAAAGCGAACTGTTCGGCCACGAAAAAGGAGCATTCACCGGGGCGTACACACAGCATAAAGGCCGATTCGAAATGGCACACGGAGGTACCTTACTGCTCGACGAAATTTCAGAGACCCCTCTTAGATTCCAGGCCAAGCTTCTGCGTGTCCTCGAACAGCAGGATTTCGAACGTGTCGGCGGAAATGAAAATGTCAAAGTCGATGTGCGAATCATAAGCACTACAAATAAAAATTTATTGCAGGAAGTTGCACAAGACCGCTTCCGCAAAGACCTTTACTATCGCCTAAGCGGTATTCGGTTGATTATCTCGCCCCTGAGAGAACGCACGAGTGATTTAATGGATCTCGTATGGCATTTTGTCAACCTCTACGCACGTCAGGGCAATCGCCGTATCACGGCACTGGACCCAGTGATGATGGACATCTTCGCCAATTACCCCTGGCCGGGCAATGTCCGTCAGTTGCGAAATGTCGTGCTGACATCGCTTCTTTTGGGTGCCGGCGAAACCCTCTCGCTTGCTGATGTCTCGTGGCTGTTCGACGAACTTGAGCCCCGTCCGCAGCAAACACAGGATTCGACAACGCAATGTGATATACGCAGCACGAAATGCGATTTGGGTCTTGGCGGCGTATCGCTCGAACAGGTTGAGCGAAAGGCGATTCTCGATACTTTACGGCAGACTTCAGGAAATCAGAGCAAAGCCGCAAAAGTACTTGGAATAAGCGACAGAACTTTACGCGGCAAAATTCGTCAATACCGAAATCAAGGAGTTCTTCAATCGGTTTAACAAGAAGTTTAACCTGAAAAAATACATAACATCAAATACGAATTTAGAGGTTTAAGATGGCAGACGATACAAAAAAAACAGATGATGCCGCAAAGAAGGAAGAACCAAAAGCGGAAAATAAGAATGAAAAGGCGGGCGGCAGCAGCGGTATTCTTTCGTGGATAATTATTGCCGTCATCGTAGTCGTTTGCGCCGGTGCCGGATTCGGCCTGGAAAAGTTGTTAGCCGGTTCACGGAAACACGAAACGGCAGACCCTAATAAAGCAGCCCATAAAGCAGCGGAGCCAGTCAAGGCGGAAAATTTAAAAGCCGAAGGTTCTGCCCTTGAAGCACCAAAAGCATGGTATTTTGACCTCGACCCCGTCGTGGCAAATCTCGACGAGCCTGGTGTAACTCGATACATCCGCGCAACCCTTACGCTCGAGGTCGACCAGGAAATTGACAAAAAGAAAGGCGAGGAGTTCCTGAAGGAACAAAAACCCATCCTCACCAACTGGCTTGCCATTTATCTTGCCGGTCTGAGTCTCGATGACATCCGAGGCAACAAAAATCACATGCGAATCCAGTCGCAGATACTCGATGCTTTCAATGAAAAGCTTTTCCCCGGTGCGAAACCCCAGATTAAACACATCCTCTTTAAGGAATTCGCCGTACAATGACCGGCACAGCCGCCAACAACTTAGGCAGAGAAAAAGTACAGCAGCTTCTTGCCGCCATCGGTTCCGGACCAGCCGATGATTCCTCAAAAATACAGGCAGCCGACTACAACCGGAAACAGCCGC
>JAPLMV010000213.1 GCA_026386835.1 Planctomycetota bacterium
AACGTGCTGGTCTCTACGGTGGTCATAGAGGTCGGCGTTGACGTTCCCAATGCAACGATAATGGTCATAGAGGAGGCGGATAGGTTCGGCCTTGCACAACTGCACCAGTTAAGGGGACGCATCGGGCGTGGTGAAGCCAAATCGTACTGCTTTTTGTTCGGCGAAACTGAAAATGAGACGGCGAAAAACCGACTTGAAATAATGACAAGAAGCAACGATGGTTTCGAAATCGCCGAGCATGATTTGCGGCTGCGAGGGCCGGGAGAACTGTTCAGCACCCGTCAGCACGGACTGCCCGATTTGAAAATTGCAAATATCATCGACGATTACGAACTGCTTGTCATGGCAAGAAGAAATGCCTTCGAGCTGGTCAAGATAGACCCTATGCTCACCAGCGCTGAACACAAAAACATCCGCCACGCACTTTTAGCCAGGTTCGGCGATTCGCTGGGCCTTGCAGACATAGCATGACAACTGCACCAGCCCAATTCTCGGGTGGTCTGTTTGTGATTGACAATCATTTCTATCGGCTATACGCTATACGCTAAACGCTAAATTATGCAGATACAATACCGAAACAAAGGGCTGGAAAAGATTTTAATCGGCATCAACGCTGTCGCAACAGCGATGGTCGCAGGCACTTTCATTATGCTCTTTGGCTTCGGTGAGCCGCTATTGCCGGAAAATATTCTGTATGTCGCTCAGATTGTTTTATTTTTCATATTCACGGCTGAGAAGATAGTCCGCCGATTCAACGCAGTATCAAAAAAAGATTTCTGGCGTGAAAACTGGATAGAAGTGCCGCTTCTGTTTGTTCTGGCTATAGTGATGGTTCAGGCCGGGCGATGGTTTGGAAAAGCCGATGCGGAATCGGCTCGGCATCTGGCAGTAGGCATTTATCTTGTCCTTGAGATAGTTATTAAGGTTTGCAGAACAACTGTACGGCTGGCAGCATCGGGCAAAAATCCCACCCGCACATTAATCATAAGTTTCGTAGTTTTGATACTGGCGGGTGCGGGCCTATTGATGCTGCCGAAATCCGCAGCCGACAAAAACGTCAGTTTCGTGGACGCCCTGTTCACATCCACAAGCGCCGCCTGCGTTACCGGCCTTACAGCGAAAGACACCGGCAACGATTTTAGTTTTATGGGGCAGGTCATTATCCTGTCGCTGATTCAGCTTGGCGGCCTTGGCATCGTGATTTTCGGCGCGGTCTTTGCCCTATTGTTAGGGCAGGCACTGAATGTGCGTGAGTCGGTGGCGATGCAGGACTTATTGAGTGAACAGACACTTGGCCGGATAGGCAATATGATAGCATTTGTCTTTGGAGGAACGATTTTAATCGAAGCCATCGGCGCCATCGCAATGTTTAATATGTGGAGCAGTGTTCCCGGCAGAGTTATGGATTTAAATCAACTGTGGTTCTGCACAATTTTTCATTCCATAAGCGCTTTCTGCAACGCGGGCTTTGGTTTGTTCAGCGACAATCTTGTCGGCTACAATCGAAGCTGGGGTGTATATGCAGTGATTTGTCCATTGATAATACTCGGCGGGCTTGGTTTCGGAGTCCTTTACAATCTGGGCGGCATCGCCACTGACAGAGTAAATCGATTTTTCAAAAAATTGTTCAAGAAACGCTATCGGTTTTCGATGCAGATGCCCAAAAGGATGTATCTGCAGACAAAAATTGTTCTTTTAGTAACCGCAAGCCTGATAGTTTTTGGAACGCTTGGCATCCTGTTGTTTGAGCATTTCGCAGGCGGCGGCAACAGCGGCATAGGCACCGGCAAAAATTGCAGCATTGGGGACGCACTATTTCAGTCGATTACGGCAAGAACAGCGGGCTTCAATACTGTTGACATCGGTGCGTTATCAGCTTCGAGCAAATTTGTCCTGATTTTACTTATGTTCATAGGCGGCTCGCCCGGCGGTACCGCAGGCGGCATTAAAACGGTAACGCTGGCGGTGGTGATTATGGCTGCACTGGCGACCCTTCGAAAACGCGATGAGGTTGAGGTTTTCAGACGCTCGATTCGCTTGCTTATCGTGCGAAGAGCGATTACTGTAACACTGCTTTTTATCGTTGTTTTGTTCACAGCAGCACTTGCTCTTAGTATCACGGAAAACAAAAATCAGTTTACTATGATGCAGATTATGTTTGAAACGGCATCAGCTCTTGGAACGGTAGGTCTTTCCACGGGCATAACCGGCTCTTTGACAAGCGCGGGAAAATTGATTATCATTGTGGTAATGCTTATAGGCAGGCTGGGGCCGCTGACGCTTTTGGCGTCCCTGACATTCAACTTGAAACCGGCTCGTTACGAATATCCGGAAGAACCGGTAATTGTAGGATAAGAATAGCAGATAGCATATAGCGGATAGAAATGGATTCCTGCTTTCGCAGGAATGACAACACTAAACGCTATATGCTAAGGAGTAAATATTATGAGGCGATTTGCAGTAATCGGTCTGGGGCGCTTTGGGAAAAAACTGGCCATTGACCTTGCGTTGAGCGGTGCAGAGGTAATCGCCATCGACAAGAACAAGGAACAGATAGAGGAAATTCGCGACGATGTCAGCCACGCAGTTCGGTTAGACAGCACCGACGAAGAAGC
>JAPLMV010000084.1 GCA_026386835.1 Planctomycetota bacterium
TCGGCGTCGGCGTTGCCGTATAAAAAGGTATTCCTCCGGCCATCCCGAATAATGCGGCATTGCCGGAAGTGGGAGCATAGTCGCTGACAAACCAAAGAATCGAAGACAATTTTCCGTCGTTGTCAATGGTGTCGGCAAACAAGGCATTGACGCTCTTGACCGGCCCAGGCGAAGTTACCACAGCCCAACTGCTCGCGGGTACGACAGCACCTGTTATATCCTGGTCAGGGTCAAATGCGTCTCCTGCAGGAGATATACCCACGGAGAAAAAGCTAAGTCCCAGCCCTGAATTATTAGTTACCTGGTAGGCATATATGTATTTGTCCTGATATGAAGGACCGCCTGTAACCGGGCCATATCCATAGTAAACGTCGCTTTCGACCATGGCCTGGCCACCGAATATGCCGTAGGATGCTGTGGACTCCTTGTGCTCAGTCCAGCCTGCAGGTATTGACATCGCACTTGCACAGGTCGTCAGTGCAGCAATAATAAGCATGGCTAACAATTTCTCTGATTTTATTCTCTTCATCATCGTTTCACACCTCCAGAAAAAAAACATTAATTACCGCACGCACATCCGTTATGTGCGCAAAATTTTCGCTCGACCACTTTGAGTTTTCTTTCCGGTTTTCTGTCCCCGATTCAGCAGCATTGCCTTCGCATCAGCCGCTGGTTTGTGCGATTCGATTCAAAAGTTCAGTTAAAAAAACTGTCCTTGCGAACTCTCTCAGCCCCTTTTTACCGATGTGTGCCAGCACAAAAAAACACACCTGCAAAACCAATAATAAAAATGCCAAAAAGCAAAACAAATAGACTTTCACCGATGAGTTTTCTTTACAGCCCCCAAGCCGTAGAACTTATTTAACCATATCTGATTTCCAAAGTCAAGCTTTTTTTCTATTTTTTCAAAAAATTTTTTTTTACGATAAGCCATAATCGCCAATTGCCCTGTGTATGCTTCTTAAACAGCAGTTACAGGCGTTTTTGAAATTATGGTTACCGAGAAATTTTTTTTGCGGTTTTCGAGGATTTGTGCTATTTTGCCTTTATGTTTGGCTTTTTAAGAGGACGCCTGATATTAGTTAGAATAATCCTGCTGGCAGCGGCACTGACGCTGATTGCCATCGGTATAGCCACTATTTACGCCGTAGGCCATCCTGCTCAAGCCGGCCCTGGCTCAAAAACAGGCGACCTCGGCGGCTTTTGGGAAAAGCAGGCGCAATTCGCCGTCCTCGGAATACTTGGTTTTCTTTTTGTAAATCTGTTTAACTATCGTTATTTCGGAGCTGTCAGCTACTGGCTATATGCACTGGTGCTGATTCTTCTGGCCGTGGTACTGTTAGGAAGATTCGTAAATCTTTCCTTTGTCCCTGCTATTAACGGTACGCACAGATGGATTCAATTTACCATCGGAGGCCGGGGCCTGCCCGCGATTCAGCCCTCGGAGTTCTGCAAGCTGGTGTATGTGCTCGCTTTGGCCTGGTATCTGCGGTACCGGAGCAATTACAGCCGATTTACAGCACTTGTCGGACCATTCGCCCTGACGCTTTTGCCGATGGTTTTGATTCTGCTCGAACCGAATCTCGGAACAGTGCTTTTGATGATGCCGGTCCTTTTTACAATGCTCTTTGTAGCCGGTGCAAAAATAAAACACCTGCTAATAATCATTCTGCTTGCAATCCTTGCAAGTCCGGTACTCTGGCACTTTATGGAGGATTATCAGCGAACAAGGATTAGCTGTGTCCTGCTGCAATACGACTGGATTCGCAGCCAGGCTGAGCAACATCCGACCTTTGCCCAAATCCTCGTGGGCAGGCACAAAAAATACAGCACCGCACAATGGAAAAACGACTGGGGTTATCATCTGATACGTTCCAAGTACGCAATTGCATCGGGTGGTGCGACTGGCTACGGATTCCTCAAGGGGCCGTTTGTAAAGTACAACTTCCTGCCCGAAAGGCACAACGACTTCATTTTTTCCATAATTGCCCACCAGTGGGGCTTCCTCGGATGCGTTGGTCTGCTCGGCCTATATGCCATAATTATCGCCTGCGGCCTGGAAATCGCGGGCAACAATATCGACCCGTTTGGTCGGCTGCTTGCCATTGGTATAGCGGCGGTTTTCGCCGTTGAGGTTATCGTAAACGTCAGTATGTCTGTGGGGCTGATGCCGATTACGGGCCTGACGATGCCATTGGTAAGTTACGGCGGCTCAAGTCTGGTCGTAAGTATGTCCCTGATTGGCTTACTGAATAATGTCGGGCGATGCAGACCGTTTACCGTCGCTCCTAAATCTTTTGAATAATCTTTTGAGTTGTTTCCACATGCCCATCTTTGGTATTATAATACCGTTTTATGGATTTGCCGGGCAGCGGTTTTTAGTTTTTAAGACTTTTGTAATTTTTCAGAAAGAGACCGAAAATGGAGAGCAGTTCAAAATTTCAAAAATACGTTAGTCCTCTTGTCGAAAGAAACGCCTCAAAAGAAATGGCTGAGCTTTTCGGGCAGCAGAAGAAATTCAGCACCTGGCGCAGAATCTGGCTGGAGCTTGCAAAAGCACAAAAAAAACTCGGCCTCGATATAAAACAAAACCAGATAGGCCAGATGGCAAAACACCTCGACGACATCGACTTCAAAAAGGCAGCCGACTACGAAAAGAAATTCCGCCACGACGTGATGGCACACATCCATACCTTCGGCGATGCAGCGCCAAAGGCAGCCGCCATCATCCATCTTGGCGCAACAAGCTGCGACATAACCGATAATGCCGATCTGATAATTATGCGGGATGCATTAAGAATAACGGCTGGGAAACTTGCCTGTGTGATAAACCTGCTTGGGACATTTGCAAAAAAATACCGCTCGGCAGCGACTCTGGGCTTTACACACTTCCAGGCCGCCCAGTTGACCACCATCGGCAAAAGGGCGGCACTATGGTGTTATGAGTTCGTAATGGATTTGCACCAAATCGAGCACCAGCTCGACAATCTGCCGTTTAGAGGCATCAAAGGCACCACCGGCACACAGGCCTCGTTTCTTGCCCTGTTTGACGGCAATCATAATAAGGTTAAGAAGCTCGATAAGGCTGTTGCAGCGGCGTTCGGCTTCAAAAATGTTTGTGCTGTTACAGGCCAGACCTATCAGCGGAAAATCGACACGCTTGCGGCAAACTGTCTTTCGTTAGTTGCACAATCGGCGCACAAAATGTGCAACGACCTTCGACTGCTGGCAAATCTAAAGGAGCTTGAAGAGCCGTTCGAAAAATCCCAGGTCGGCTCGTCCGCAATGGCATATAAACGCAATCCGATGCGATGTGAAAGAGTTACCAGCCTTTCACGATTAGTGCTGAGTCTTTCGTCAAGTCCGCAGATGACGGCTGCAGAACAATGGCTCGAAAGAACGCTCGATGATT
>JAPLMV010000237.1 GCA_026386835.1 Planctomycetota bacterium
GCAAGGCATATGGCAGGTCTAAAAGCCGGCTCAAGACCATATACGCTTATCGATTATTTCCCGAAGGATTTCTTATTATTCATAGATGAGTCTCATGTCAGTATCCCTCAGATTAAGGCGATGTGGGCAGGCGACAGGAGCAGAAAGCAGGTGCTCGTTGACCACGGCTTTCGGCTGCCCAGCGCCCTTGACAACAGGCCTTTGCGTTTTGAGGAGTTTCAGGAAAACTGGGCAAACGCCATTTTCGTATCCGCTACGCCCGCAGCGTTCGAGATGGAGAAATGCAATAACGAGGTCGTGGAACAAATCATTCGTCCGACCGGCCTGATAGACCCAGAGATATTCGTATTCCCCGCAACAAATCAGGTTCCGCATCTATTGGGCGAAATCGAAAAACGTGTCAAGGCCAAAGAGCGTGTCCTTGTTACGACCATGACCAAAAGAATGGCGGAGAACCTGTCGAGCTATATTTCAAAACAGGGTTTCAAGTGCCGTTATCTGCACAGCGAAATCGAAACGCTCGAACGAATCGAGATACTGCGCGACCTGCGGAACGGCCAATTCGACGTGCTGGTGGGCATAAATCTTCTGCGGGAAGGCCTGGATTTGCCCGAGGTTTCAGCGGTCGCAATTCTCGACGCCGACAAGGAAGGATTCCTTAGAAGCCAGACCTCGCTGATACAAACCATCGGCAGAACTGCACGAAATGTCAATGCCGCCGTATTTTTGTACGCTGACAAGATTACCGAATCTATGAAGAAAGCTATTGACGAAACCGACAGACGCCGTAAAATTCAGACAGAGTACAACAAGGAACATAATATTACGCCTCAAACCATAAGGAAGGAAGTTCGAAAGAGCCTGACCGAACAGGTCAAGGCAAGGCAGGCCGCGATGAAGGCGGTGCGGTTTGATGAGATGGATTATGATAAGGTTGAGCTTGCCGGTGAGATTGAGAAGGAAATGCTGGAGGCCGCTGATGCGCTTGATTTTGAAAAAGCGGCATTTTTGCGGGATAAGCTCCGCGAGCTGAAGGAGCTGCCGCAGCTTGTCCTTGTCGATTCGAGCAGGAAACGAACTATGAACATTGCCGCTAAAAAACTTAAAATGCACAGGAAAGAGAATTAGAAAAATGAACAATGTCGAAATCAAGAAACTCAACATCGAAAAGGTACAGCCGCTGATTCAAATGGCTATCGAAGAAGACCTCGGCCAGGGTGACATAACAAGCGAACTTTTCGCCGAAGATAACAGAATCGCCAGGGCATATATCGTTTCTCGCGAGGAAATAGTCGTCTGCGGAATGGACGTAGTCGCCGAGATTCTCAAATACTACAACAAAAGATTGAAACTGAAAATCCATATCGGCGATGGCCATCGTGCCCACGTCGGCAGCAGACTGGCGACAGTCGAGGGGCCGTTGTGTTCAATGCACAGCGCCGAGCGTGTGATGCTCAACTTTATCCAGCGGCTAAGCGGCATCGCTACTACAACACATAAATTTGTAATGGCCGTCGAAGGTACCAAGGCAAAAATCTACGACACCCGCAAGACCACACCCGGCTGGCGGCTGCTCGAAAAATATGCCGTCCGCTGCGGCGGAGGATTTAATCACCGCCTCGGACTCTATGACGGCATCCTGATTAAAGATAACCACCTTGCACAATTAGGCAGAAATTTTTATCCAAAGCTCAAAAAGATAATCTCCGCAGCCAGGAAAGTACAAGGAACAAAATTCGTCGCCGTCGAAGTCGACCACGTCGACGACCAGCTCAATTACGTCCTGAAAATCCGCGGCATCGATATCGTGCTTCTGGATAATATGGGGCAGTGGCAGTTAAACCACGCAGTCGCGATGCGAAACAAGATGTGCGGAAAAGGGAAAAAGCCGTTGCTCGAGGCCTCAGGCAATATAACCTTAAACAACGTCTCAGCAATCGCTCAGTGCGGCATCGATAGAATCGCCGTCGGTGCAATTACGCACTCGGCAACGTCCGTCGATATCGGGCTTGACAGGTAACCCCAAATGCCCAAAACAGATTTGCTCGACATAGACAAGATAAATGCCCAGCTCAAAACTAAGCGAATAGGCAAAAAGGTCTTAGTCTTCAGCAGTACCTCAAGCACAAACGACATCGCCGCCGAATATGCGAGGAATAAAGATAATGACGGCATGGCAATATTTGCCGAAGAGCAGACAAAAGGCCGCGGCAGAGCGGGCAATAAATGGCTGACAGGAAAAGCCGACAGCTTAATCTGCTCAATCGTTCTAATCGGCTGTAAACTCAATATCGAACTGCTTTCGCTCACCTGCGCCGTGGCTGTCGCAGATGCGATAGACAAAATCGGCAGACACCACGCAAAAATCAAATGGCCCAACGATATCCTCATCAACGGCAAAAAAATCGCCGGCATCCTTCTCGAATCAAAAACTCATAAAGGCATAAATGCCTGCGTCGTCGGCATCGGAATAAATTGCCATCAAAATAGAGACTCCCTGCCCCCTGAATTGCAGCAAACCGCCACGAGTATCGACATCGAAGGCAAGACTGCATCTGACCGAATTTCGCTGGCAAAGCGGCTGCTTACCTCGCTGGACCACTGGCTTGAAACAGCGGAAAAAGACAGCAGAAAAGCTATAGACCAGTGGAGCAGATTAAGTATCCAGCTCGGGCACAGGGTAACAGCCGTGTTTAACCGCCGAAAGTTTACCGGCAACTGTATCGGCATAGACCCCGAAAAAGGCCTTATCCTCCAGCTCGATAATGGCGCAGTGCGAATGTTCGACGCCGCCCACACATCCATCGCAAAATAAAACCAGACGTATGCAGAAAATCGGCTGCAAAAATGCCGAGGAAAATGCAGCTTTGGTTTCTGCTCGATTCTGCCGGAAAAATAATCAGCCGATTTTACTTTTGGCTGCTTTCTGCTATAATATCCGATTCATGTAAAAAATGCGTAGGTGTGGTACATGATACGAGGGAAAGATTATGGCTGAAAAATTTAACGTAGTGGTAATCGGAAGCGGCCCGGGCGGATACAGTGCGGCTATAAGGTGCGCACAGAGAAAGGCATCCGTGGCAATAGTTGAAAAACAGCATTTCGGCGGCACCTGCCTGAATTGCGGCTGTATACCGTCAAAGGCGCTTTTGGCATCGGCACATACACTGCTTTTAGCCAAACACGCAGCGATGATGGGCGTCGATATTCCGACAGCAAGCGCCAACTGGCCGAAAATGCAGGCACGAAAAGACGCCATAATCGGCGGCTTCCGCAAGGGCGTACAAGGCCTATTGATGGCTAACAAGGTAAAGGCGTTCGTCGGCCGCGGCGTGGTAACGGCACCTGGTAAAATTAAAGTTGAATCCGAGTCCGGCAGCGTCGAAATCGAAGCCGATAAAATAATCTTAGCTACCGGCTCAGAGTCGGTACAAATCCCATCGATGCCGTTTGACGGCCAGACTATCATCAGCAGCAAGGAAGCACTGAACCTGACGCAGATACCAAAGTCGATGGTCATCGTTGGCGGCGGCGTTATCGGCTGCGAACTTGCCTGCGTGTATGCCGCTATGGGGACAAAGATAACCATCGTCGAAGCCCTTACGCGGCTGATTCCGATGGAAGATGCGTGGGTCGGCCAATTGCTCGCTCGTGAGTTCAAAAATCTCGGAATCGATTCTTTAGTCAGCCAGAAAGTTACCTCCATCGACAAAACCGACGGCTCAGCAAAAGTTAATCTCGAAAGCGGCCAGGCAATCGAGGCCGAAAAAGTGCTTATCTCGGTCGGCAGACGCGCCGCCTGCGACAAGGAAACTGTGGAAGCTCTGAAATTGGAAATGGCTGGTGCGAAAATTAAGGTAAATGAAAAACTCGAAACCAATGTCCCAGGCGTCTATGCCATAGGCGATGCTGTCGGCACGACTTATCTTGCCCACGGCGCATTTGCAGAAGCCGAGGTGGCAGCAGTTAATGCAACCGGCGGCAATCAAAAAATGG
>JAPLMV010000306.1 GCA_026386835.1 Planctomycetota bacterium
CAGGCCGTCGGCATAGGCGCTTGTTTAATCGGCCAAACGCTCTGCGAGAACCCTGACATAGAGAAAAAATTCAAAGAGTTGTTTGGCTAATGACCTATAGAAGGATGCTCCTATGGAAACAAAACAGGATTTACAAGCTGCTAATAAAAGCAAGTTATATCGCGGCGAGGTTGTATATGTTTACGTCTTCGATTTGGCGTACGATATGAAAGGCATGCCGACAGAAACTCTGCTTTCCCTGCCGATACAGGATTATTCCGCCGGCCAGAGCAAACGCAGCCCGAAAAACGCTTTCTTCTATCGCCCGAGAATGATTGTGCTGCCGGGCGAAACTAAGCATGGGCCGCACAGCGAAATCAAAATACGAAAAAGCGTCAAGCTGTTCAGCGTCGGGGCAATCAGTATCAAAGTTTGTGTGCCGTTCGAAGTTGAAAGTCTCCAGGAGCTTGTATCCTACCACGACACAAGCTTCGCTGCCGGCAGCCGCCTTGAGGACGAGGTGTACAAACTGGCTGAAGATATCCTGCGGGAATTGACACCTTACTGCATTCGGCCGGTCGCAAATCTTACTCAGGATGAGGCTTATACGATTTTTTGTATATATGAATTGCCGCACAGCGCTGACGGCGAAAATATCTGTGCCGATGACTGGCTGACGACTAATCGCCGGGAAGTTGCGGGCTTACTGACGGAAGAACAGGATTCCGCGCAATTGTCCGAACAGGAAGTTGAAGAATCGACCGAGCAGTATCTTAGCTACTACAACAGCGACCTGGTGGTCGTTGACTGGGATGCGGCGCTGGTGGTCGGCAAAGAGGAAAATCTCGATGATGTTCTGCATACTATGGAAATGGCAAATGTGCAGTTAGCCGAGCTGGAAGTTTACGACCATATACTGGATGAATCGCTGGAGATGGCTTATCGTGATGTGGCGCGAGGCAAAATGCTGACACGGCGAAATATCCGCCGAAACCTGCGGGAAATTAACGTTGACCTTGCCAGATTAAGCGATGAGCTGCTCAACATCACAAAATTCTTCGGCGACTGGTATCTGGCGAAAATTTTTGAGAATCTGGCCGGCAGATTTCACCTCGGTGACTGGCACGGCAGCATTGATGAAAAACTCAAAACACTCGGCGACCTATATCAGATTCTTCAGCAGGATAGAGTCAATCTCTGGATGATGATACTGGAGGTTACAATCGTGCTGCTGTTTATTATCGACGTGATTATACTGTTGATGCCGGTAAAATAAATTTTCAACGGATGGATAAGAATTGCAGATACACGGCAGTCGAACTGCCGGCGGTCAGTCCTTGTTTTGGGATTTTTGAATTTTAGCCCAAGTATCGACGAGCGATGCGGTGCGGTTAAAAACAAGTTTCCCGTCGCGGCTGTCAGCGTCGAGACAGAAATAGCCCAGCCGTTCAAACTGGTATCGGCCCAGGGGCGATGCCTTTGCCAGCGTCGGCTCTACACGGCAATCTGTTAATAACTGCTGCGAGTTGGGATTTAAGTTTGCCTTGAAGTCGGCGCCTTCGGGGACATCGTCGGGGTTTTCCTTTGTGAATAAATGGTCATACAGCCGCACCTGTGTGGGCAGGGAATGCGCCGCTGATACCCAGTGCAGGGTTGCCTTGACCTTTCTGCCGTCAGGGGCATCGCCGCCGCGTGTGGCAGGGTCATAAGTACAGTGCAATTCGACAACCTTTCCGCTTGAATCCTTGACTACACTTGTGCAGGTTATAAAATACGCGTACCGCAGGCGAACTTCTCGGCCTGGGGCCAGACGGAAAAATTTCTTCGGCGGAACTTCCATAAAATCTTCCTGCTCGATATACAGCTCTTTCGAGAAAGGAACTTTGCGGGTGCCTGCTGATGGGTCTTCAGGATTATTTACTGCATCCATCTGTTCGACCTGACCGTCGGGGTAATTGTCGATAATGACTTTCAGCGGCCTTAGTATCGCCATAACGCGAGGCGAGGTTTTATTTAAATCTTCTCTGACGCAGTGTTCGAGCAATGCGAAGTCAATGGTGCTGTTGAATTTGTTGATGCCGATTATTTTGCAGAAGTTTCGGATAGAAGCCGGCGAATAGCCGCGGCGTCTCATACCGGAGATTGTGGGCATTCTCGGGTCGTCCCAGCCGTCGACAAGGCCGTCCTGCACGAGCTTGAGAAGTTTTCGTTTGCTCATTACGGTATATGTCAGGTTCAGGCGGGCAAACTCAATCTGCTGCGGATGATAAACGCCGAGCTGGTCGAGAAACCAGTCGTACAGCGGACGATGATTTTCAAATTCGAGCGTGCAAATCGAATGCGTAATTCCTTCGACGGAATCTTCAATGCCGTGTGCCCAGTCGTACATCGGATAAATGCACCAGTTATCGCCTGTTCGGTGATGCGATGCGTGCAGGATGCGGTACATAACAGGGTCGCGCATATTAAAATTGGGATGTGCCATATCGACTTTTGCCCGCAGTGTCCGTGAGCCGTCGGGAAATTCGCCTTTTCGCATGCGGGTAAACAAATCGAGATTTTCTTCGATGCTTCTGTTGCGCCAGGGGCTGTCTTTTCCCGGCATGGAAAGCGTACCACGATATTCTCTTGTCTGCTCCGCCGTCAGGTCGCAGACATAGGCCCTGCCTGCCTTGACAAGCTGGACAGCGTATTCGTACATCTTCTCAAAATAGTCCGATGCGAAGAAAAGGCGGTCTTCCCAGTCCCAGCCGAGCCAACGAACGTCTTCTTCGATTGAGTTGACGTATTCCTGTTCCTCTTTTTCCGGGTTGGTGTCGTCGAATCGCAGATTGCATTTGCCGCCGAATTCAGCGGCAATGCCGAAGTTCAGGCAAATGCTTTTTGCATGTCCGATATGCAGATAACCGTTTGGCTCAGGCGGAAACCGCGTGTGAACACGACCGTTCCATTTATTGGTATTGAGGTCGTCAACCACTATCTGACGAATAAAATCGGATTTAGCGGTTTGGTTGCTGTTGTCCTGTTCATTGTCTGGCATATTCACGGTTTTTTACCTTTAAATAGTAAAGAAGACAAATTTATATACACAAAAAAAATATTTTAGCACAAATTAGATTTTGGTTACAGCGATAATTTTTCAATCCGGCGGATGATTTTTTTGGCGGTTTTGATTTTGCTCGCATTTTCAAATTTCACCCAGCCGCAACACGCCGTTTTGAGTTGAACGCCTGACTTATCGGCTCCGATGGCAGCCGGAGAGTTGGCGATTATCATATCAAGCTTCTTTGCCTTTAATTTCTTTTCGGCATTTGCCCGAAGATTTTTATCCTCAAGAGCAAAGCCCACCACAATTTTTGATTTTTGATTTTTGATTTTTGATTTTCTTTGCCCTGCCCATTTGAGTATGTCCGCAGTCGGTTTTAATTTTATCGTAAGTGTTTTAGCCGTCTTTTTGACCTTGGTTTTTGAAGGCTTTACCGGCGTATAGTCCGAGACCGCGGCAGCCATAATCAGGCAATCACAGGCAGGGAAGTTTTTTCGCACGGCTTGGAACATCTCTGCTGCGGATACGACTTTGACGGCCTTTGCGCCCCTTGGTATCTGCTGAGAGGCTGGTGCGGTTACAAGCGTTACCTTGTGGCCTGCCCTGGTTGCCGCCTGCGCAAGTGCATAGCCCATTCTCCCGCTGCTCGCATTTGTAATGAATCGAACAGGGTCAATATATTCCCTTGTCCCGCCTGCTGTGATTAAAAAACGCATTTCGTTTTCTTATTTGCCAATCTGCACGAAGTGATTTTTTACTTTTTACTTTTGCCTTTGGATGCAATTGCAGAAATCACATCCAAAATGTCCTGCGGTTCTGCCATTCTGCCGATGGCGTCTTTGCCGCAGGCGAGCCGGCCTTTTTCAGGCCCTATCAGCTCAAAGCCCATTTTCCTGATATGCCCGACATTTTTCTGCACTGCCGGATTTTCCCACATATTGTTGTTCATCGCCGGCGCAAAAAGTGTCGGCTTTTTCCAGCAGACACAAAGCACAGTGCTCAGCAAATCATCGCATATTCCGTTTGCGGCCTTGCCTATAATATCTGCGGTCGCCGGTACTACTGCAACAATATCGGCCCAGTCAACCAGACTGACATGGCCGATTTTGTATTCCTCGCAGCCGTTCCACAAGCTGGTATAAACTTCCTGGCTGGTAACAGCTTCGAAGCTCTTTGGCCCAACGAGCTGACAGGCGCTTTCGGTCATTATCGTTTTTACGCACGCCCCTGCAGCGGTCAGTTTGCTTGCCAAATCCACCGCTTTATAAGCGGCTATTCCGCCGCTTACGCCGAGCAGGATATTAAAACCATCAAAATTTTTTATTTTACTGGTCATTATTAGCCCCTTTATTAGAAGGCCGGTTTATTTGTTCCGCCTGCTTCAAAGTCGGGCGCGACTTTGTCGGTCATAATTTCCTCTATTACGATTTCAAGCTGGCTCTTACCTTCCGGATTAGCTATCAAAGGCCTTGCCCCCTGCATCAACTCTTTGAGCCGCTTCTGCACCAGCACCGTCAGTTTGAATTTTCCGCCGACCTTCTCCGCTAATTCCGTGCTTCTTAATAATTCTATCATTTTTTATCTCCGTTTGCCTTTCTGATAATTTCCATTACTTCGTTTATTGCCTGTTCCAAATCATCATTCACTATTTTATATTCATATAAATTGCCGGCTGCTTCTATCTCAGCGTTTGCCTTGGCAAGTCTTTTTTGAACGACATCGGCGGCGTCCCTGCCTCTGCCCGTTATACGTTCGACAAGCGCTTTTGTTGTCGGCGGCATTATAAAAATCATCACCGCATCGGGACATTTTGCCTTTACCTGCCTGCCGCCCTGAACGTCTATTTCAAGTATAACCGTTTTACCCGCTGCTGTCGCCTCATCGACCTTGTCTTTCGGGGTACCATAAAAATTCCCGAAGACCTCGGCGTATTCAAGAAGCGAACATTCCTTTATCCGTTTTTCAAACTGCTCTCTTGGCAAAAAATAATAGTCTTTTCCATCAACTTCCGTTTTTGCTTTTGGCCGGGTCGTCGCTGAGATACTCAGACAAACATCATTAAGCCGCCGCACAAGCTGTTTGCAAATCGTGCCCTTCCCGACGCCCGAAGGCCCGCTTATCACCACTAATTTGCCTTTTTTATTTTGTCCCTTTTCCAACTCAAAACCTTGTCCCCGCACAGGCGAGGTTCAGCACTAAAAACTCAAAACTACTCCACGTTCTGCACCTGCTCTTTAATCCGGTCTATGCTGCACTTTATGCTCACTACCAGCCGCACTATCTCGACATCCGATGCCTTGCTTGCAATTGTGTTTGCTTCTCTGAGCATTTCCTGGCTTATAAAGTCCAAGCGGCGACCCGACTGCTCATCGGACGTGCAGCTTTCGGCAAACTGCTTAAGGTGCGAATCCAGCCGAGCTATTTCCTCGGAGATGTCGGACCTGTCGGCAAAAATCGCAGCTTCCCTGGCAAGGGTATCTTCATCCAGTTTCAGCTTCGCATCGGCAAGCAGAGAATCAATTCGTTTCCTCAACTTCCTCCGGTATTCCTGCACCACAAGATCGCCGCGTCCTCTTATCTGCTCAATCTCCTTCTTTATCGACATGCAGTTATTTTCCATATCCGCTGCAAGAGCGGCGCCTTCGGCAGCCCGCATCTTTTTGAGCTTGTCTATAGCCTGTCCGGTAATACCAAGGACAAACTTTTTGACCTGCTCTGCCTTTTCCTTTTCCGGCGAAACCGGCTGAACAATTCCCGGCAGGGCAAGAAGACTGCCGATATCGACAGGGCAGTCAATGCCGGCCGACGAAGCCAGACGTTTCAATCGTTTCATATAAGCCAGCAAGGCCGTTTCATCTATGTCAAAGAGCTTATCGGCGGAAACTTTTTTGAGGTAAAGAACGCAGTCTGCCATTCCTCTGGACAAATTTTCACGAAGAAGCTTGTCAATGTCTTCCTCGAGAAACGACACCGAATCAGGCAGCTTCAGTTTGGCCTTGAAGTACCGGTTGTTGACGGTCTTGATTTCGACCGCATAAGTTATGCCGCCCAGTTCGCCTTCAGAATCCCCATAACCGGTCATGCTATGTATCATTGTCACCGCACTTTCAAAACTAAAAGCTGAAAAACATAATCCAACTCTTTTATTTTTTATCCGCCTGCTTTGTTTGCGTCAGCATTGCTCTGGCCGCCCAAATCAACGGGTTTCGGCTGTTCTGTCCCCTGAGGCTGCCGCTGGTTTGCAGGCTGTTGCTGCTGAGTCGGCGCAGTACCGTAATCACTGACCGACGGCTTGTAAAATTTGGCCATTATTACCGCAAGCAGCAGGAACATTCCGACCATTCCTATGGTAACCCATGTCAGGAAATCGCCTGTCTTGGAACCGAGAAGGCCGCTGGCCATGCCGCCACCAAGCACACCGCTCAGCCCCCCGCCTTTGCCCTTTTGTATCAGGACAACTAAAATCAATGCCACGCTGCAAAGCATGAAAAGAACCGTAACTAATTTCATTATAAAACCTACTGCCAGCACCGGAAAAATAATCATAATCTTTATCCTTATCTTTATCCTTTTTAGAAAATTATAAGCTATACCACGATTAAACACACGCCTTGATTATCGCCAGAAACTCATCAGCCTTCATGCTTGCGCCGCCGACAAGAAGACCGTCAACATCCTCATTGGCCATAAGCTCTGCCGAATTGTCCGACTTTACCGAGCCGCCGTAAAGAATGCGAATTTCCTGAGCCAGTTTCGCATCGTACATCTCATGGAGCAGTTTTCTTATCAACGCATGCACTTCCTGTGCCTGCTGAGGCGTTGCCGTCAGACCTGTGCCTATTGCCCAGACCACCTCGGTGGTCTTGTTGCCCTTGCGTTCTGAGAGCAGTTCGCCCACACAGAATATCGGCAAAATCCCGCCGTTGATTGCGGCCGTTACCTTCTTATTCACTATCTCGTCGGTCTCGCCGATAACGTGCCTGCGCTCCGAATGTCCGCAAAGGGCATAAGTGCAGCCGATGTCCTTCAGCATCGAGGGACTTATCTCGCCGGTAAATGCACCCTTCTGTTCATAATAAATATCCTGAGCACAGACGGCAACGCTCCACGAGCTAAGGGCCTGGGCTACCGACTGAAGATAAACAAAAGGCGGACACACCGCTACATCGACGCTGTGGCATGCAATATCCAATGCCCCTCGGCCAACGTCCTGAGCCAGCGTTACACTGCTGTGGCCATCGGTATTCATTTTCCAGTTACCAGCCACAAACGGCTTTCGCATAAAACTTTTCCTAATTATCACTTTCTAACCACTAATCACCAATTACAAAAGCTCTTTCGCCCTCGGGAAACTGCCCAGAACCGAAAGCTGAAAACAATGTTTGCGTGCCTCTTC
>JAPLMV010000088.1 GCA_026386835.1 Planctomycetota bacterium
TTAAAAGAAGCCGGTTCGTTTTTAAGATTCTCCTGGACATACGCCTTTATTCTGATTTAGTCGTGCGGACAAACCAATGAGCACAGGCCGCACTGTATGCAGACATTCGGCTCCCAGGCCGGGATCTTGACGGCGATGTTCCGCTTTTCGTATTGCGTTGTACCGGTGGGGAATTTGCCGTCTATCGGCATCTTGCTGACAGGAATCTGGTCGCCGTGCTGGGACATAATCGTTGCAGTAACATCCTTTACGAAATCAGGAGCATCATCGGAGACGACTGGCGGCATTTTGATTTTGCTTGTTACTTTGTCGGGCACCTTGACTTCGTAGACCCTGCTGAGGGCACCGTCAACAGCGGCATTATTCATCGCAACAATTTTTTCGCCCTTCTTGCCGTAGGACTTATAAATCGCATCCTTGATTGAACCCAGTGCGATGTCAAGCGGGATGACATTGCTGATTTTGAAAAATGCGGTCTGCATTATCACGTTGATTCTTGCGCCCAGGCCGAGTTCCTGTGCAAGTGAAATTGCGTCCATGACGTAGAATTTCAGTTTCTTATCGATAATCTGCTTTTGGACTTCCTGAGGCAGCGTATCCCAGACGTGGTCTTTGTCGTGGCTGCTTGTCAAAAGGAATGTGCCGCCGTCCTTTGCACTTGAAAGCATATCATACTTTTCGAGGAAACTGGGATTGTGGCATGCAACAAAGTCGGCCCTGCGTATCAAATACGGCCTTTGAATAGGGTCTTTACCGAACCGCAGGTGCGAAATAGTGATGGCGCCTGCTTTTTTCGAGTCATAAACAAAGTAGCCCTGTGCGTAGTTGGCGGTTTTTTCGCCGATAATCATTATGGAGTTGTGATTTGCGCCGACGGTGCCGTCCGAGCCCAGCCCATAGAACATCGCGGCGAAAAGATTGTCGCTTGGGATATTAAAAGACTGGTCAACATCGAGACTTGTATTTGAAACATCATCGATAATGCCGACAGTAAAACCATTTTTCGGATTCGCTGCATCCAGGTTATCGAAAACTGCCTTGACCATAGCCGGGGTAAATTCCTTTGAGCCCAGGCCATAGCGTCCGCCGACAATAAGAGGATATTTTTCAAAGGGAGATTTCTTCTCGGCCATTGCCTCGCCGATGGCGGTGCGAACATCGATATAAATCGGCTCGCCGATTGCGCCAGGCTCTTTTGTCCTGTCGAGAACAGCTATCTTTTTTACGGTTTTGGGCAATGCGGCAATAAAATCTTTTGTGCTGAAGGGTCTGAAAAGACGAATCTTGAGAACGCCGAGCTTTTGGCCCTTTGAGTTGAGATATTCGACGGTTTCATGAACGGTGTCGGCGCCTGAACCCATAATAATAATGACCTTGTCGGCGTCTTTTGCTCCGACATAATCGAATAAATGATATTGACGGCCGACGATTTTGGCAAACTTGTCCATAGTTTCCTGAACAATCGGCCCAACGGCCTGGTAATATTTGTTGACCGTTTCCCTGCCCTGGAAATAAACATCAGGGTTCTGGGCAGTACCGCCGAGCATGGGGTTGTCCGGCGACAACGCCCTTGATTTGTGAGCGGCGACAAGTTTGTCGTCAATCATTGCGCGGATATCGTCAAAGGTAAATTGCTCGACCTTTTGTATTTCGTGGCTTGTTCTGAAACCATCGAAGAAATGCATGAACGGGATACGCGAGGCAAGCGTTGACTGCTGGGCTATCAATGCAAAATCCATAACCTCCTGCACACTGCATGAGCAGAGCATCGCAAAGCCGGTCTGGCGGCAGGCCATTACATCGGAATGGTCGCCGAAGATTGAAAGTGCCTGACAGGCAAGCGAACGGGCAGTGACATGGAAAACTGTCGGCAGCATTTCACCTGCGATTTTATACATATTCGGAATCATCAGCAAAAGGCCCTGAGAAGCCGTGAACGTCGTTGTCATCGCTCCTGTTGCAAGAGCGCCGTGTACTGCGCCTGATGCGCCGCCTTCGGACTGCATCTCTGCAACGGACGGAATGGTGCCCCAGATATTCTTCTCGCCTCTTGCCGATTTATCGTCGGAAATTTCGCCCATTGGAGAGCTGGGTGTGATGGGATATATTGCTATTACCTCGCTTGTGGCGTGGGCTACATAAGCCGCCGCCTTATTGCCGTCAATTGTAACCATTTTGCGATTGCTCATAACTATTCACTTTCTATAATAAAAAAAACAATTAATTTAATTTTCAAAGCCCGCATCGCCCCGACCGATGCCGAGTTTTCTAAAAAAACCGCAGCAGCCGATTTTTAAAGAAAATAGTAATGTCCTGCTCAAAAATGCCGTGTTTATCGCATCAAAAACAAGATTATACAATTTTTTACTGCGTTAATCAACGTAAAATTTGCAAAATTGAACAGCAGCAAACGGCGGCCTATTAAGCATAATTACGCTTCAATCGCCTGCCGAGTTCACCTGCGACTGTAAAATAGTGAGCCAGTTTTCATAAGCCCCTCTGTAAATCGATTCTAAATTTTTGTTCGGTTCGATAACCTTTTTACAATCCAGGCCGACAAATGCATCATTGTAATCTTTGTAAACGCCGGCTCCGATTCCGGCCCCTCTGGCGGCACCCTGCGAACCATCGGTGTTATAAAGTTTTACTACTGCGCCGCTGACAGTGGCAAAGGCCTCGGCAAATAATGGGCTAAGGAACATATTGGCATTGCCTGCACGTGCGGTGCAGACGCTGACACCGATATTGTGCATTATTCCGAGCCCATAATTCAGGGCAAAAACGACTCCTTCCTGAGCGGCTCTGAAAAAATGCGCCTTTTTGTGCGTATTAAAATTCCAGCCCCTTACGGAAGCACACATATTTTTGTTTTCAAAGACCCTTTCGGCACCGTTGCCGTAAGGAAAGACAAGCAGACCGTCCGAACCCACAGGTACTTTTGAGGCAAACTCATTCATCTGCTCATAACTGGGGTCGCCTGCGCTGTCTCCGGCAAAGTTGTGCTTGAGCCAGCTATTTAAGATGCCTGTACCATTAATACACAAAAGCACGACATATCTTGGCTTTTTGGGCAAATGATTGACGTGCACGAATGTGTTTACACGCGATAACTTATCATAATCTCTTTTATCGCTTATTCCGCAGACGACGCCTGAAGTGCCTGCGGTAACGACAATGTCCCCAGGCTCGAGAGCTCCGAGAGACAAGGCGTTATTGGGCTGGTCTCCGCTTTTATAGGTTATTTTTGTGCCGGCCCTTAGCCCCAATTCATTGGCAGCTTTAGTGCTTAATTCGCCGTGGATGGAAAATGCAGCAAGCGGTTCTGCAGTAATCTCAGGCGAGATGCCGTAATTATCGAAAACAAAGTCGGCTAATTTTTCCTTTTCGAAATCCCACATTATCCCTTCGGAAAGCCCCGATGTGGTGGTATTTATCAGGCCGCTCATCTTCATTGCGATGTAATCGCCAGGCAGCATAATCTTATAAATCTTCGAATAGACCTCCGGCTCATTATCCTTAACCCACTTGAGTTTTGAAGCGGTAAAGTTGCCGGGCAGGTTCAGAAGACGCTTGAGGCATTTTTCTTCGCCGATGTCTTTGGCGGCTTGTTGACCGATTTGAACAGCCCTGCTGTCGCACCAGATTATCGCAGGCCGCAGAACATTTTGATTCTTATCAACTGCGATCAGGCCGTGCATCTGGTATGAAATTCCAATCCCCTTGATATCACCGGCGTCGAATTTTGCCTTATCTTTAATCTGCCTTGTTGCTGATTTGATATTGTCCCACCACACAGATGGATTCTGCTCAGCCCAGCCTGGCTTTTTTGCAATAATCTCCAGTTCTTTTTGCGGCGAAGTCGCAGAGGCAAGAACGCTGCCAGTTTGAGCGTCCATTAACGTCGCTTTTATCGATGAGCTTCCTGCATCGTATCCCAGTAAAAGAGCCATTTACTTACCTCCATTTTCATCCAGCGGATTCTTTCCAGCGGATTCTTTCGCAGTGAAAACAGCATCGTACAATTTTTTACTGCGTTAATCAACGTAAATTTTTGTTATCGTCCCATTCCAGCAAGGGACTTAAAAATCCTTTACATCTCTCCCTTAAACTGGTAAGATTATTTTGCTAAACCGCCGACGTAGCTCAATGGTAGAGTACGGCTTTCGTAAAGCCGGGGTTGAGGGTTCAAGTCCCTCCGTCGGCTTTTGTGAATCTTCAGGACAAATACAATTCGCTAAAGCAAATCCTCAAAGGATTTGAAAAAGTGGTCGTTGCCTATTCAGGCGGCGTCGACAGCACGTTCCTGTTGAAAACCGCTGTCGATACCCTCGGAAAACAAAATGTCCTTGCCTGCATTGCCGTTGGCGCAACTTTGCCCGACAGCCAATATAAGCAGGCCCTCGAAAACGCAAAAAAAAGTATTGGCATTGATGTCATTACTCTCGAGCCCGCTGAAATATCCGACCCCGCCTTTTCTTCCAATAAGGCCGACCGATGTTTCCACTGCAAGACACATCTTTTGCGTTTATTGACCGATTTGGCCAAGAAAAATAAAATCCAGCATATCCTGTGCGGCAATAATTTTGACGATAAAGACGACTACCGCCCGGGCAGCAGAGCGATGAATATGTTCGGCATAAAATGTCCATTGGCAGATGCACAGCTTACCAAAGCAGAGATTCGGCAGTTAAGCAGACAATTGAATTTGCCCACCGCCGATATTCCCGCCTCGCCGTGTCTGGCATCGCGAATAAGTTACGGCCTTGAAATTACCGAGGAGCGTCTAAGGCAAATTGAAGATGCGGAAGATTTTTTAAGGTCTCTGGGACTGGTTGAATTTCGAGTTCGCCATCATGATACAATAGCCCGAATCGAAGTTCATCCGCAGGATATGGAAAAAATCACCAAAGACCCTAACCGCTCAGCCATAATTGAAAAACTCAAATCGCTTGGCTTTAAATTTGTAACGATTGATTTGCAGGGCTTCCGCAGCGGGTCAATGAACGAGGTGTTACCAGAAAGGGAAAAATCCCCCGACCACAGGGGTCGTGGCTAACCCAGAATAGGTGAATATACTATTATGGGAAAAATAATTGGATATATGGTAACGTGGACGACTTATGGAACTTGGTTGCAGGGGACAAGAGAGGTTATGTAAAAAGAGGGGCAATCCTGCCAGGTGATGAAAATATCAAAGAAATCTGCCAAAGGTTGCAGAAACAACCTGTCGTCATTCTTAATAGGGATGAAAAGAAAACTATACAAAAGACCATCCTAACGGAATCAGAGAAAATAGGGCAAACTATAAAAGCACTGGCGGTCTGCACAAATCACGTTCATCTTGTGGCCGAACCCTGCGGTGAATCAATAGAAAAGATTGTAAGCAGGTACAAGAATGTTGCGATGTTTGCGTTATACAAGTCCGGGTGAAATGGACGAATCTGGACTCACGGTTTTGACAAGCGTTTTTGTTTTACCAAGGACGAACTTGCCGCAAAAGTCAATTATGTCCAGAAACATAATGGTTAGCCCCGACCCCTGCGGTCGGGGGCGGTTCTGAATGCCAGCGCTGCTGAGCCGATTATACCGGCATCTTCGCCGAGAGTTGCAAAACAGATTTCGATCTTCTCCTTTTTGAGGTTCCAGATAAGTTCGTTAAAGTAATCTTTTATCCTGTCTAAAAGTATCCTGCCCGCGGCAATCATACCGCCGGCAAAAACTATTCGTGCCGGCTCGGTCGTGTGCAGCATATTTATACAGAGGATCGCAAGAGCCTTGGCGGTCTCGTCGGTTATTCGCCGGGCAAGTTTGTCGCCTTTCATAAGATGTTCGTAAACATCTCTGCACGTTATTTCACCGTTTTTATCAAGCACTTTTCGCAGACTGGATTTTTCTCCGACCTTTATTGCCTCTGCGGCCCTTCTTGCAGTTGCATTGGCCGAAGCGTATGCCTCCACGCAGCCCTTTTGGCCGCAATTGCATTTTCTGCCCTCGGGATAAATGATTAGATGTCCCAGTTCCGCTGCATTGTCGCCTGCCCCTTCGAGGAGCTTGCCCTTGTTGATGATGCCGCCGCCTATCCCTGTTCCGAGTGTGAAAAAAACCATATCTTTGATGCCCTTGCCTGCGCCGAGGACATATTCACCCCAGCAGGCCGCGTTTGCATCGTTTTCAAAGACCACCGCTTTGCCCCCGAGCCGTTCGCTGAGCATCTGACGGATAGGGACATTTTTGAATTTCGGCATGTTGGCGGCCCTGATTATAATTCCATCCCTGTATTTTGCGGGTCCAGGCGTCCCAAGACCGGCTGCAATCACTTCTTTAAGTGAAAATCCCTCATCAGCCAGCAGCTTCTCCGTCGCCTGCCCCATATTTTCAACCACCGCCTGGGCGCCCATATCCGCATTTGTAGCGATGGATGTCTTTGAAATAAGTTTAATATTGGAGTCAAAGCATCCGATTTTGATATTTGTCCCCCCGACATCAAAACCGATAAAAATTTTACTCATCCTGTCCTGCCTTTTAATCGCCTGTTTAATCAGGGTAGCCGTTTGGGTATTTATTATGCCACTTCCATGCGGTTTCGACTATTTTTTCAAGTTCGCCAAATCTGGTTTTCCAGCCCAGCTCTTTCTTTGCTTTCGCGGCATCGCTTGTCAATACAGGCGGATCTCCGGGCCTGCGTCCCGTTGCCGACACCTTAAAGTCTTTGCCGGAAACCGTTTTGACTGTTTCAATCACTTCTTTTACCGAATATCCTTTGCCGTTGCCTAAATTATAGACCAGTTCGCAATTTTTGCTTAGCTCATTCAACGCCAGCAAATGTGCCCTGCACAGGTCCTCGATATGAATATAATCGCGAATGCAGGTCCCATCTGGCGTAGGATAATCAGTACCATAGATTTTTATGTCTGCCCGTTTACCCATCGCCGCCTGGATAATAAGCGGTATCAGATGCGATTCAGGTCTGTGGTCTTCACCTAATCGGCAGTTGTCTCCTGCCCCGCACGCATTGAAGTACCGAAGCGCCGCATAACGGAGTTTCCCTGCCTGGCTTTGCCAGTGACACATTCTTTCGACCGTCCATTTCGTTTCACCATAAGGGTTGATGGGCGACTTGGGTGTATCTTCGGTAATCGGGATTTGTTCGGGCATGCCGTAAACCGCTGCGGTGCTGCTGAAGACAAATTTCTCCACACCTGTATCTTCCATTGCCGACAGCAGATTCTGTGTATTGGAGACATTATTATAATAATATCTAAGCGGTTCCTTTACCGATTCTCCGACCTCGATAAAGGCCGCAAAATGCATCACTGCGTCGATTTTAAATCTATTGAGCGTCTTGACGAGCAATTCGTAGTCAGCCAGATCGCCCATGACAAATTCGTTTTTACCCAGGGCCGCTTTATGTCCTTTGCTTAAATTGTCAAAAACTATCGGCTCGTGTCCTTCGCCTGCCAGCATCGCTGTCATATTGCTGCCGATATACCCTGCCCCGCCGCAAACTAATACTTTCATAGTACTTTTCTCTTTTGCTGCCTGGCGATTTGTTTTTCAATCTGCTGCAGAATCACCGTGGCAAGTTTTTCATCCTGCCCCAAATCAATCCAGGTCTTTTGTTCCGCCGACCCAAGATCAACCCTTTGTTTTGAACTTCTTATCCCAGAGCCCGCAAACTTGTCGTATGTCTGCGAATGTTTAGTATCCTTGTAATCTGACAAACTCAGTCTTTGCGTTTTCACATTGCAGGAATAACAGATTTGACCCTGCTGTCCTGTTATATTCAATTCAACTATTCTTCGAATATTTTGTATATTGGATTCCGCCCAGTTGGCGCCGCCAACAACATCATTACGCCAGAATTCAAAAAATTGAGCACCCTGTAATGGTCTTGTTCTTATGTACCCGGTATCGGCATCGGCTTTTTCAATGGTAAAGTGCATCTTGCCGAGCACATCCTCTCCTGCCTGCATTGCCTGCGACTTATTTACATCCGCCACACAGACCGGCTCGACGGCTTTAACCTGCTTGTCGCCTGAACATCCTGCCGAAAGCGTCAGGGCGGCACACGCCGCAATCAGTAGCAATTTGAGGGTATTCATTTTGTATCCATCCTTAGATTTTTTCAAATGGCCGAATTATACCTGTAGCCAATCCGGAACTCAAGGCTTAAAATACCGCCTACAATTCTATCGGCTTACACAGATTCTCTGCCTTATTCGCTGCTCGGCCGCAATTTGCACACATATATTTAGAGTTCTTGACCAGTTTCTTGTATTCTTCAGGGCTTTCTAACATAAATCCCAGATTGGTCAGATAGCACAAATGCCGGTCATGGCCGGGATGCGGCATCTTCTCTTCCGCCATTGTAACGACTCCTTAAACTAAGTGATAAAATCTTAACAGCAAGTTACCTTGTTATTTTATCGCATTTTCAGGTTGCAGCAATATCGTCTTTCCAGACCCAGCCGACTGCCTGGCCGCTTCGAGTATCTCGCTTACTATCATATTGACCCCCAGACAAGATTGCCCAGATGGTTTAATCTTGCCCTTCACCACCGCCGCCAGGTATGACAATGGTTCATTGAATGGTGACTGAAGTGCTTCAGCGGTAATTTGTTTTTCCGCCTGACCTTCAATCCGCACCCGCACACCGTCCAGGCCGACCGTTTGAACATAACC
>JAPLMV010000140.1 GCA_026386835.1 Planctomycetota bacterium
GAGTGTCTCTTCTATCGACTCAATCCGCTGCGCCAACGGCATCTGTGAACACTCAGCTATTTTTTCCTCAAGGTTGTAATATGGCATCCTGCTGATTTTTTTGGTCGTTAAGTCAAAAATCAGATTTTCGGAAGGTTTCAGCTTCCAGCAATTCTCAAATATTGCCAGTTCACCGCCGATATATTTTTGATAGAAGAAAAAATTTAAGGCCGTTGTATTCACCTTCAAATCGAGCTTGTGCTGCCTTATGGCCTTTAGCTCCGAGGCAAAGATAAATCTGCTGCCGTCAAAATAATAATAGAGCGGCTTTACACCGAACCTGTCCCGTGACAAAAAGAATATGTTTTTCTTCTTGTCATAAATGCAGAAAGCCCACATCCCGTTGAACTTCTCCACACAGGCAGGCCCCCACAAATGATAGCTGTACAGAAGTACTTCCGTATCCGTGCCCGAAGTAAAATGATAGCCTCTGGCCTTGAGTTGCTCTTTTATCTCTAAAAAATTGTATATCTCGCCATTATATACAACCGCCAGATGCTCAAAGCACATTGGCTGATGGCCTTTTGTGGAAGTATCGATAATAGACAGCCGCCGATGGCCAAGTGATACATTGTTATCAACATAAAACCCCTCATCATCCGGTCCCCTGTGACGAATGGCATCGGTCATCTTACTGATAACATCTTTATCACACCAGTTAAAGCCGGCTATGCCGCACATATATCTTTACCCGACAAACGCCTTTTTTAAGTTTGACACAGGGTATAATATAATACGCAGCACAAAAAATTACCACTTAGATTTCCAGGCTGGGTAAATCAGCGTTTTTTTCGCAGCATCAGCGCCCCGAGTCCTACTATCAGTATAGTCGTCGGTTCAGGTACAAGGGCTGCCACCTCGTTTGCGTTTAGTGCCTGATTGTATATCCTTATGTCATCGAGCCTTGCCTTTGAAATACTGTTCAAGTACAGTGTCAAACGACCTTACTCCTATTGCCAGATTCTTATCAGGTGTTGTGTTGCCTGTGTCATAAGCAAAAACTGTATGGCCATCAAGTTGCCCATTCAAATAAATCTTCATATCCTTATTATCATACACCGCTGCCACATGGTACCAGTTATCTTCAGGCGCAGAATTTTCCGATGTATGGAGGTATGTCTGACCTTGACCAGCTTTGTCTACAAGGAAAATCCATTGCCCCAAAGGACTCCAATATACTTGATAACCAAAAACGCTGTTTGCCCCGCCAGTCCTCATTTTACTGACCACAAAACCTTGGTCTATGCCTGAAGGTTTGGCCCAAAAAGCTATTGTAAAACTATCACTACAAGTAAATCTTAAAGAAGGATTATCGCTTACATCAACATAATCGTCAGTTCCATCAAAACTTAATCCCCCATTAATCTTGCCGCTCGTCCAGCCCGGCCCATTTACCAGCGTGCCATCGTTGCCGTTGATAGTAGAATCTTGTGCTGTTGTACCGCTGCCCTCATCAAATGCCCAATGCGCCACCAAACCGGCATTCGCACTGGCCGTGGTGAGAATCACCAGTAAAATACCAACTACCATGATTTTCTCTCTCGTCTTCATTTTTCTACCCTTTCCAAAAAAGTGTTTGATTTATCCTCGCAGCATAGACACGCTGTCTATGCTTTGATAGCTCTTTCTATCAGTCACAGACCACTAACCACTGTCCACTATTCACGGACTTCTTAATGAGGAAAACCCCGCTTTAGGTAGGAATTCTCCTCCTCTTCTTCTTGGCCTACAGGTTATGATAATAATACAAGTTTACCAGACTTTATGGGCTATTTCAAGAAAAAAGTCCGAAAAAGTAGTGTTTTTCCGCCCCCCTGATTGAAAATCCCCGTTATTCGTGCAATCCGTTAGCTTAATTTTTCGCAATCACAAGATACGCCAAGGGGATACCAACCCAGGAATTGAGATTGATGATTTTTATCTCGGTAAATTCCGCCGCTCTCAGCTTCTCAGTGATTTCTTTTTTTGTATAGCCGTACTTATCTATCCCCCGCAGCATCTTTGCCATAGTTACATACATAAATCCAAGTCCGTATCCTGATATCACCGTTGTTATCAATTTCCCGCCGGCTTTGAGCGCCTTTTTTGATTCCACAAAAAAAATACCAAGCTCATCGGGGCTTAAATATTCCGTCATCCATGTCGAAACAACACCATCGAATTTTTTCGCCCCCGCCAGCCTGCTGATTTCCGTTGCGCCGCCCTGGTAAACCTTTACAGGCAGTTTACAGAGATGTGGATTGCGGTCTATGCCGGTAACATTATTTTCAGTTAAAAAAATCCTCGTATAATGCCCTGTGCCAAGGCCAACATCGAGGACTTTTTTGCCCCCCATTTCCTGCAGGATAGGCACAATCTTTCTGTCAGGCAGACGCCTGCAGAGAAAAGACATTATCGTCTCTTTGTCATATTCCTCTGCGGTTGTCTTAAGGTAACGCTCGTAATTTTTCATGGCAAAATTCTATGATATACTGCGAGTCTCAATTTTTCCTGGCAATTATTATAATAGGATAATATAGGTTTACACGTGAGATAAACCACAAAAAACAGTTCTTAAGAAAGGTCAACCCAAGCAGCAATCTCAACGCTTTTTTCAGCAGCTTTTGATTTACCTTTTCAATTTGTTCGGCATTGAAATTATTGATAAACTCCCTGCGCCCCAGAGACAATACTGTGATATCGCTGCCGCTACGCCGCAAAACACGCTCCGCATCGCCGGGCTTGATAATATTAAGCGATTCATAATATGGAGTATATCGCCTTAACATTTTCAGGTAGTATCGCCCAAGAGTCTTATTCAGGAACGGCAGCCATATTAAGCTATAATGCCCTTCGTAAAAAGAGCAGTAATTTGGGGACACATGGTACATAATTCCGCCCGGCTTTAAGATTCTGATGGATTCATCGATTATATGCCAGGTTGAGTTGACATGTTCGAGGACCTGAAAAGATACCACGAAATCATAAGAAGCATCAGGCACAGGAAAAGTTCCGCCGTCATACCAGAGAAGGTCTAAGTGCGGTAATTTGCCCTTGACTTGCTCAACGTATTCTTTGCTTATTTCCAAGCCTGTCGGTACCAGGCCTTCCTTGCGGCACTCATCGAGAAAAAGCCCGTTCTTGAAACCTATCTCAAATATTTTCCTGCCTTGATAATCTTTAATATCACACTCGGCAAGAAATGATTTCACCTGCGACAAGGCTTTCTGCCTCAGTTCGGTTTCAGTTGCCATTTTCTATTCTTCCGTAAAATCAATTAACCGTGGATTTTTTCTCTGTAAACATGATCCAGCGTTTTGCTTTGAAAGCCTCTTTTTTTGAGGTACTGTATTATTTTAACAAGCCTTTTTATGTACATCTTTTGCTGAAGATTCGTTCTTACAAAAGGCGTTTTTCCAGGCAGAATTTCCATCGAATGAAACATCATAGTCAGCACCGGTTCATCATAGCGCCTTATAAATTCCCTCGTTAAAAGCTTCATCTCAAAGGCTGTCATGTGTGTCGGCCTAAGCCACCTGTAGAAAAACCATTTGCCCGCAGGCAGGAAAAATCTTCTTTTAGATATTGATATCGGAACTTCGAGTATCTTCGAATCGCCAGGAGAATAAAAATCGTCTGCGGAAACAAGGTAAGGCTGTTTCGGCGCCTTTGAATGGTTCGGCCCGCCGTAACTTGTCCAGTCTATTTCCGGTGTAACGGAACTATCGACCTTATAATCCAGCTTTTCGAGGGACTTTATCGTATCGATGTCTGCTCCATATCTTGCCGCTCGATATGATACTGGCCTTGTGCCGAATTTTGCCTCGATAAGTTCGGTCAGGTTTTTTATCTTGGCAAATTCCACTTCGGTGCTGCATGCCGAACACGGAAAATCGTTGCTTGCCGAGCCGGAAAAGTCCTCGTATTTTTTCTCCGGCTCAATATACTCCGAATGAAGATGCGCCCCAACCTCAGCGCCAAGCCTTACCTCTCTTTTGAGAACCCTGCAGCAGTCATCGTTCTGTACAACCTCCGGCGAAACAAAATAGACCGGATTGATATCGAACCTGTCCCACAGCGGCCGCAGTATCGCAGGTATGCCGTACAAAACCGATTCAAACGACAGCGGACTGGAACGCCTCCACCGGATATCGCAGTCCGGCTCCGTGTCTATCGTTATGCAAAGTGTTTTGCTCATTGCTAATTTTAAGAACGTTTATTCATAACACGCTGGTAGATTTGCAGGTATCCCCTGCCGACGTTGGACCATCTGAATTGCTCCGCCTTTTTCCTTGCTGTCGCACACATCGCGTTATACTTGTCTGTATCGCCGGCTGCTTTCCTTACGGCATCAGCAATCGATATGGCACTGTCATTTTCAGCGATCACACCGTTGTCCGCTATAAGCTCCTCTACGCCTTCGCATCTGGTGGTAACTATTGGCAATCCCGACGCCATCGCCTCCAGCATTGCATTGCTCATCCCCTCTTGCATACTTGCGCTGATAAAAAGGTCGCTTTGTCTATAGACCGCAGGCATTTTTTCCGCCTCAATCCTGCCTGCCACCTTAATAATAGCGTCAAGTTTTTTCGCAGAGATTATTTGTCTAAGCAGTTTTTTTCCCGCACCGCCTCCGACAATGGTAAAACTGAGTTTCATTCCCACCCCGTGCAGAATTTCGACAGCATCTATCAGCATCTCCACTCTTTTTGTGACACTCAGCCGTCCCACCGTAAGGAGCTTAAACGTATCGCTCCTATCTTTGTTATGGGCTGGTGAAAATAGCTCCAGATCAACACCGTTCGGTATCACATCTATAGAAGCGATTGGCAGAAATCGCAGCGAACGCTCTTTGAGTCCCTCACTGCAGGCTACAAGAGCAGATGCTTTTTTCCAAATCAGCTTAAACAATGGACCAAGTATTTTATAATCGATAGCCAGTCTTGCGTGTTTGCCGGGGACATCAGAGCCACGCAGTGAGATTATGTAGGGCAATTTATTTGCCGTGCGGTAACACAGCCACCCCGTCGGAAAACCAAAAAAAGCGTGAACAAAATCATAATCGTTTTGTTTCAGCAGTCTTTTGTAAAATTTATTTGCCTTGTAAAGCCATTCGAGCACTTCGATTTTGCGCCAGTGATGCAGATTCTTTTTATGCACG
The DNA here is from genome assembly GCA_026386835.1 of Planctomycetota bacterium. Taxonomy (GTDB): domain Bacteria; phylum Planctomycetota; class Phycisphaerae; order Sedimentisphaerales; family Anaerobacaceae; genus JAPLMV01. The sequence continues at coordinate 5,180 of JAPLMV010000140.1, forward strand.
CCCACCTTGTGGATATTGATATTGCCGGCAAATTCATCTACGGCATAGCCCGGCTCTGGTGTACTTGTCAGAACATCTATTTGTAATTCGCTGTTGCCCGCAAATTCCTTCAAAAGGCAAAGATGTGCCTGCCCGGCGCCTCCTCCTATCGGCGGAAACTCGTAATTGAGCATAAGTATTTTTAATACAGACACAGGTGAATCTATCCTCACTTTACCGTGGTTTGTATGAGCTTAAACACAATAAATTCTCCGTGTTCCCCAAACATCTGGTCGGCTTTGTAGTTATTCTTAATAAAATCCCTGAACTGCTTCATCGCCTCATATCTGCCCGCCTCATCAGCCCAGGCGCTCTTTGCCAGCCATTCAGCATAAGCCTTATCAGGGTCAGCCGACTGTATCTTTTCCATTTTCAGAATTAACGGCTGCCAGACAGGCGCCAATTCCAGCGGCCACCTGCCGTCATAAGGAAAATGCCTGTTATGCGTATCGACAATAAATTTCGGCATCTCTTTCCTGAAATAACTCAACAGCTCCGCCGCCATACCAGACAGTTCCTTCGGCGAAACAACCTGCATCTCGCTTGTAAACGCACGAGGCCCCGGAGAGAACCGCTGCGCCGAGACATATATCCCCGGTATCCAGCCCCAGACATAAAGCTTGTCCGCAGGGCTCGACTTCGCGCGGATATATTCGCCGGCCTGCTGCCATTCAAGATTTTTGGTCTTACCGGAAACAACCTCATTATATCTCTGCACATACCCGCGGTCTTTT
>JAPLMV010000238.1 GCA_026386835.1 Planctomycetota bacterium
CAGTGGCCGCGGATAGTGGTTGTGGTTCTCAGCGCGATATTGGCGACATCGCTTCTGGCGGTAAGTTTCATGACGGTCATACCGCTGTTGAATGTGATGATGAATAAGGAGGGTCTGCACGGCTGGGTTGACAGGAAGGCGTGCGACTGGCTTTATGGAATCGATTTTTATGTATCCGGTGCAGGGGCGGCTGGAGAAAATTCTGATGATTATGGTAGTTTGCTGGTAACCAATGTTAAAAAGGGCAACATTGCCCATAATGCCGGTTTAAAAAATGCCGACAGGATTGTAGGTATAGGCAATCTGCAGACAGGGGAGAATCTTGAAAAAGTTACCAGTGCAAAACTTCTTCAGGAACTGGCTACTACAAAAGAAAGTGTGATTACAGTTAAGGTTAAGCGGCTAAATGCCGAGGGGTCTCTGGAGTTTCTTGCGATTCAACTTAACAGTCCCAAAGACAAAGTTTACATCGAGGGACTGAAACTGGGAACGTTTAAGCGTTTTAAGCTTGAGGCGAAGGCTTTTTTAATTGACCGAGCACAGTCGGCAATCAGCGTATTGCCCATGGAACAGGGCGGTGCAGGCCAGACAAAGGCCATCATATTTATTATCGTAGGTGTTGGAATTGTTACGATAATCCGCTGCACGGCGAAGTTTTATCAAAGCTACATAGCAGAAAAAGTGGTTCAAATCGGGATAAATCATTTGCGACGTGATGCGTTTATCCACGTTATGAATATGCCGATGAAGCATTTTGCCAATGAAAAACCCAGCGATGCGGTCAGCCGACTTGTTCGTGACACAGGTGCTATGGGTAATGGGATAAAAATTATGCTCGGTAAGGCACTGCTCGAGCCGATGACAGTGTTGTTCCTGCTTGCTTTTGCTGCATGGTTAAACTGGCAGTTGACACTTATATTTCTTTGCGGTGGGCCGCCGACAGTTTATTGTGCAGCTTTATTAGGCAAGAAGATGAAAAAAGCCTCGAAGAAATCGCTTATGGCGTGGTCACAGATGCTGGCGAAGCTGCAGGAAACGATGGCAGGGCTTAAGGTAGTAAAGGTTTATAATCAGCAAAAATACGAGAGCGATACTTTCGAGGTAATCAACCAGCGGCTGTTGAAGCAATCACTAAAAATTTCAAAGGCTGATGCAGCCACCAGACCTGTTCTGGAGGTGCTCGGAATGGCGGCGGGTTCCGTCGCCCTGATATTCGGAGCAAGCTGGGTGGCACGAAAGCAGTTGGATGGTGCGGAGTTTTTGGGACTGCTGATTTTGCTTGGTTCTGCTGCGGAGGCGGTGCGAAAGACAAGCGATATCTGGAACAAGATTCAGGAGGCCGATGCGGCTTCGGAGAGAGTATTTACGATGATGGATGAGCCGTTGGAGGAGGAGAAAAGCGGCGCTATTGACATTTCGCCCCTGAAAGACAAAATTGAATTTCGAGATATTGTTTTCACTTATCCAGGGACTGAAAGGCCGGTATTAAATCATGTAAGTCTGACAGTCAAGGCCGGCAGTAATGTTGCAATTGTAGGTCCCAACGGTTCGGGAAAAACGACACTGGCAAATCTGTTGCCGAGGTTCTATGATCCCGACAGCGGCGGTATTTTTATAGACGGCCAGGACATTCGCGATGTGACGCTTGTGAGTCTTCGCAACCAGATTGCGATGGTGACGCAGAACGTGGTGACATTCAACGATACGGTAGCGGCAAATATTGCTTACGGCAAGCTGGGCGCAAGCAGGGAAGAAATAATTGCAGCGGCAAAACGTGCATTTGCACACGAGTTTATTGAACTGCTGGCCGACGGTTATGATGCGATAATCGGCGAGCAGGGGGCGGGGCTTAGCGGAGGACAACTTCAGAGAATTATTATCGCAAGAGCGATTTTGAAGAATCCGGCGATTTTGATATTCGACGAAGCGACAAGCCAGGTTGATGCCGACAGCGAGGCGAAAATCCACAAAGCCATTGAGGAGATTATGAAGAACAGGACAACCTTTATAATCGCCCACAGATTCAGCACCATTATCAACGCGGATGTAATAGTGGTAATGGATGACGGACGGATTATTGCCCAGGGTCAGCACGAGGAGCTTATAAAAACCTGTCGCCTGTACCAGAGTCTTTATGAAACGCAGTTAATCGTTTCGGATAAATGATGCCGGAAGTCCGACAGAGTAAAAGGCCGCCTGTTTTTTTAGCTGCAACCTGCGGCATATATTTTTGTTTAATCTATGGCTGAATTTCCCTTTCAACTTCAAATTAAATCAGGTTTATCGGCTGGGCAAACGGAAATTTTAACCTGCACGGCACTATTGCGGGTTATCCCCAGCTCGCGTGAGGTTTACGATGCCCTGTGGAATAAAAGGGCAGTGATTGTAAAGATTTTTTCGCATAAGACTAATGCGAGGCGGCATTTTAAGAGGGAATGGCGTGGGTTGAATCTGCTTCAGGACAGGGGCATCAATTCGCCAAAGGCGTTATTTTTTGGAAAAACCAGTGACGGCCGACGTGCAGTTGTTGCGGAGAAAATTGCCGATGCCGCTGTGGTGCTGGATGTTTTTAAGAGAGCTAAAAATTCGGCACAGCAATTTGATTTGCTTATTGCTGTTTGCAGGGAGTTGTCTAATCAGCACCGCAATGGAATAATTCAGAAAGATTTGCATCTTGGTAATTTTCTGATTAAGGGAGAAAGGATTTTTACGATTGACCCCGGGCAAATCTGTTTTTTTGCCGGCAAGATTGGGAAAAATAAATCACTTTCACAGACGGCTTTACTGGCGTGCAGTCTTCCGGAAACTTCAGACGAATCTGCAATCACCCTTTGTCGAGAATATGCCGGTTATCGCAACTGGGCTCTTGAGCAATCCAATATTACATTTTTCAAAAAGCAGATGGTTCTGCTTAGAAAACGTGGAATCAGAAGCGCCCTGCGAAAATCTCTGCGAACAAGCAAAAATTACCTGAGAATAAAAGCCGACGGATGCGTTTGTGTATTTGACGTAAGTTTTTGCCAGACAGAGCAGGCGGTGGAGTTTTTAAGACGAATAGATGCCCTTATGGATGAGGGGCAGATTCTTAAGAACGGCAATACGTGTTATGTGTCCCGCGTTATGTGGAACAATAAGGATGTCGTTGTCAAGCGGTACAACCATAAGGGGTTTATTCATTCTTTGTGTCATACCATAAGGCGGTCACGGGCGAGGCGAAACTGGCTGCACGGACATCGTCTTGAAATGCTCAATATTGATACGCCGAGACCGGTTGCGTATATTGAGAAATATAAAGGGCTGCTCGTATGGAGTTCTTATGTTGTGACGGAATTTGTGCAGGGACAAAACCTTCACTATTTTTTAAGAGATGAGAATATCGCCAAAGAACAGAAGGCAAAGGCATGCAGGCGGGTCGGCGAATTGCTTGATAAGTTAAATAAATTTCGAATCAGCCATGGCGATTTAAAACTTTCGAATATAAT
>JAPLMV010000192.1 GCA_026386835.1 Planctomycetota bacterium
AATGAAAGTGATATGTTACGAAGAGCTTCCTTGTCGCCGTAACTTTTGCATACATCGCTCATTTCAAATATAAATTGTGGAGGCATTTATCGATATTCCTTCTATTTTAGTTGTCCGGTTCAAACAGCCGAACTTGTTATATTTTACTGAATTGTTGATTTTATAGAATTATGAGGTAGAAAACAACTTGGAAGTGTTTTTTATAGCTAAGCCTGGAATATTTTGATATTATTGTGGAATTGGAAGGCTTGGTTGTGTAGTCAAGCGTTTAATCATCCTCTTGCCTGGCGATGAAATCCCCGAAATTACCCGTCAAGCGGCAACTACGGCTATGAAATATGCTTAGTTAGTGCCATTATATGGTGTCCCCAGATTTCTAAAGTTGACAAATAGGATGCCGTGTAAATCAAGGGAAAGACCTTCTGCACTCTATGTAAAGGTCTAAAAGTGTATAGCATTAACTTTGACGCATGCGGTTTTTCTGTTGGCCAATCATTGTTATCTGCTGCGTTCTTTAGCCATTTTTCTGCCAATTCTGTAATCCTGTCTGAAAAATTTATCCAACTAAAAACTGACTGTGGATTATTTTATGGTTTTGGCGTAGAATCTTGAGTTCATAGTTCATAGTTCATAGTTCATAGTTCATAGTTTATAGTTCGTAGTTAGTAGACAGGAGCTTATTAGATGTATAAGATTGTTTTACCACTAACTTTAGGGCTTTTGCTGATAGGCGGCTGTGGCGATGATAAGCCGAGATACACCGATGCCCAGTTGGCTCTTATGCCCCAGCCTCAAAGAGAAAATCTGCCCATAGCCTCAGGCGGACTGGTACTGGCGGTGAACGGCGAGACAATAACCGCAGACGAAATAGTGAACCCTATGATTGACCATTTCAGGGAATACGCACAGTCAACGGAGGCCGAAGAATTCAGGGCACATGTCCGTCCTCAGGTTGATAAGGCCCTTGTAAGCAAAATATCCAATATACTTCTTTACCAGCAGGCCAAAAATAATGCTGGCGACAAGATCGAAGACGCACTGGAAAAGGCCGCGGATTCAGAGGTTGCAAAATTCATCGTAAGTTTCAACGGCAATTACGCCAAGGCCGAGGAAGCCCTTAAGGAAATGGGGATGGATTGGACAAGCTTCAAGGATTATCAGAAAAAAATGATTCTGAGTCAGTCTTATCTGCACGAAAAACTGCCTGACGAAAAACCAATAACCTATAATGAGGTTTTGGTCTGCTACAATGATATGAAGGATAAATCATTCACCAGTCCTGCGAAATTAAAATTCCGCCTAATCGACCTTGAAATTTCGAGTGTGGAGTTGACAGACCCCAATCAGAATCGGCAGGAATATGTAAAAAAACTCGCAGTTGAACTGATTAGGCAGCTAAATGAAGGATCCGATTTCGGCGAACTGGCAAAAAAATATTCCAAAGACCACAGGGCCTCCGCAGGCGGATTGTGGGACTCGGTTGACCCTGAATCGCTGGCAAAACCTTATGATGTGCTCGGCACGGAAGCTGATAAAATTGAGCCCGGTCAACTTGCAGTCCCAATCGAAGCCCAGGGACATATCTTTATAATGAAGCTCGATGAGAAAAAACCGAAATCCGTCGAGCCGCTCGAAAAGGTACAAAAACAAATTGAGGCCAAGATTACCTTTGACCGCAGGAAAAAAGCAATTGATGAATTCGGCCTAAAGCTTGCGGAACGTGCAGCCGTGGCAGAAAAGGACGCCTTTATTGATTTTTGTACGGACAAACTTTATAAAATGGCCAACGAGTAAAGAATTAAAAATTAGAAACAACCCCCCTGGTTTGAAAATGGAAATAATAGCTCACGGCATAGACCTTGTTGATTTTCCCCGGATAGAGGAAATGGTAAAAGAGCACGACAAACGCTTTTTGGACAGGGTCTTTACATCCGCTGAGC
>JAPLMV010000115.1 GCA_026386835.1 Planctomycetota bacterium
AAAACAAAACGGATAGTTGTAAAAATCGGCACCAGCACCCTGACGAAGAATGGCGGCATAGATACCGCCTATATGCGTCAGCTTGCCGGGCAGATAAACGCCCTGCTCAAGAGCGGCAAACAGGTAGTCATCGTTACTTCAGGCGCTATCGGGATGGGCGCAGGCCAACTGAAACTCACCGAGAAGGTAAAAGAAATGGAAATGCGACAGGCATGTGCTGCTATAGGCCAGCCGCTCTTAATGGCAGAATATAAGAAATCCTTTGCGCGATTCGATGTCGCCGTCGCACAGGTTCTGCTGACCGCAGATGTGCTGAACAACAGAAAAACCTATCTCAATCTCCGAAACTCCATCGAGACGCTGCTTAAGCTCGGCGTTGTCCCCATCCTCAATGAAAACGACAGCATTTCTACCGAAGAAATCGGCTCGGCATTCGGAGATAACGACCGACTAAGTGCGCTTGTCGCAAGCAAAATCGATGCCGACCTGCTTATCATGCTAAGCGATATCGATGCCCTTTACGATAAAGACCCCAGAAAATTCCCAGACGCAAAGCCGATACCTGCTGTTTTCGGCATAACCGATGAAATCGTGCGAAATGCCGGCGGCAGCGGCAGCGAACATGCAACAGGCGGAATGAAGACCAAAATAGCCGCTGCAAAAATCGCCTCCGACGCCGGCTGCCGGCTGGTACTCGCTGACGGCAGAGCAAAAAATGTCATAACCAGAATTATCACAGGCGAGCAAATCGGCACGGTCTTTATGCCAAAAAGGAAACTAAGCAACCGTTCGAGATGGATTCTCAACAGTGCCGCAGCAGGGGTTATAAATATCGACGATGGCGCAATGAAGGCCGTGCGAAACCACAAAAGTCTCCTGCCCAGCGGCATAATCTCTATCAAAGGCACATTCGAGCCAGGCTGCGTCGTTATGCTAAATAATAACGCTAAGGCCGTTACCAATTTCAGCAGCTCCCAGCTAAAAACCCTCGCAGGCAAACACAGCCGCGAAATAAAAGACCTGCTCGGCCCAGGCCACAGGGACGTCGTCGCAATACCAGAAGATATAGTGTTTGTGGACTACTGAGCGATTGCTTATATGTCACTCCTGCGAAAGCAGGGGTCCATAAAACGCTTAAATACTGGATTCCAGCTTTCGCTGGAATGACAATGACAGGAGCCAAGTCGTGATACGGTTTAAGTGTATTTATTGCGGACAGAGGATACTGGCCAAGGACGATGGTATCAGCAAAAAGGGCAAATGCCCAAAGTGCAAACATCTGCTGGTTGTCCCAAAGACAACCAAAGGCAGGCCGGCAATCAGCGCTGATGTTCCAGAGAAACTGCAGCAGGCAAAAGAGACACTCGCTTTGTTGAGCATTGCAAAGCCCGATGACGAAACCGAGCTTTACGGAGAAAATCCCGGATGGCTTATTCCAACATACGATGAGCTGTCGCTGTTTTTAACGGCAGTAACGCTTATCATACTCTATGCCACCAATGTTTCAATGCGGGAGCAAATATACAAGGGGATAACGGTATTTCATGACGTCCGGGTGTATGCCGTTGCCGTGATTTTTCTGTGCGGAATGGCCCTTAGTATTTATCACATTTTCACGACAAGGGAGAAAAGTGATTTTGAGAAAAAGGCCATGCTGGTCTTTGCCGTCCTGACAAACGCCATCACTGGCATTGTCGCGGGAGTGTATGTTATAAAAAATACCCCTGCCAACAATTGGCTGAGTATCTTTCCGATGTGGAACATAATCAATGGCGCCTTATTGCTCTTGATGCTGAGAGGCGGGATTATAAACGAAAAGTGTATCAGCGACCGTGATTCGACAGCCGGCGAGGTCTTTCGCGGCCTGTTTGCGGTTCTTGTCGTTTTCATATTCTGCAATTACCTCTTCAAGCTGCACTGGTCAATCACTTTCTCGATATGCATCATATATGCGACCAGTTTTGATAAAGCCCTACAAAGCTTTTTTCCAGGACTGACATACAGGGAGAATGAATAAACTCCTTAACCAAAGCCATTCGGCAAAATCCCGCTGTTTGTGATTGACAAAAAACATTAAATCATCAATAATCAATAGTAAATAGGCTCAGCCGAAGTGGCGGAACTGGCAGACGCGCAGGATTCAAAATCCTGTCCTGGCAACAGGGTGAGGGTTCAATTCCCTCCTTCGGCAATTTCCCTCCGGGCTTTCAAAATACGTAAAGTTGCTGTGGCTTTTCTATCGGCACAGTGGTAAAATGCTTCTATGCACTATAAATTTACCGATTATTTTGAAAAAGAGGTATTGCGGAAACGGCCTTACCTCAAAAAGGAATGGTGTATCCGAATATTGGAAAATTCAATTAACATTGAAAAACAGGAAAATAATCGCTTCCGATTCTGGGGCATTATTAAAGAGCTGGAAAATCGAGTTCTTCGCGTTGTAACTCTCGAAGACAAAATCACGATACATAACGCCTTTCCAGACAGGAGTTATAAAATATGAAACTGAACTATTATCCTGAAACAGATTCACTGTATATTGACCTTGCTGAACGGACAAGTATTGAGAGCAAAGAAGTCTCGCAGGGAGTTGTTCTCGACTATGACTCTGACGGGAACATTGTTGGCATCGACATCGATAACGCAAGCCGGAAATTAGACCTTAAGAAACTTATCTTAAGTAAACTTCCGACAGAAACACAGACTTTATCGGCGTAATGGAACTGGCAGACGCGCAAGATTCAAAATCCTGTCCTGGCAACAGGGTGAGGGTTCAATTCCCTCCTTCGGCAATTTGCCTTTTAACATATTGTTAAGAAAGTGGTGACATGCTGCGTAAAATTCTGACATTCATACTTACAGACAAAGGATTGCATATCGCCCTGATAATGGCGGTTCTCATATTCGGTGCAATTATGATGTGGGAATATGTTATTCGGGATCGCATCATCCCCAGGCAGTTCGGCGTAGTAGAAGACGGCAGGATATACCGCAGCGGCCAGATATCAGCCTCAATGGTACGCAAAACACTGATAAAGTATAACATAAAGGCGATAATAGAACTTGCGGGTGATTCAGCCACCAGCGTCAATCAACTCGCTGAAAAAAAGGTTGTTGCAGAACTTGGCATAGAGAGAGATGTTTTCTCGCTGCGAGGAAACGGCACCGGCGATATTGAAACATACGCCAATGCAGTTGCCACTATATGCGAAGAGCGAAAAGAAAAGGAACCTGTTCTGGTGCATTGTCGTGCCGGTGCCCAGCGTACCGGCGGGGTAATTGCCGCATATCGACTGATTATTGAACAAAGGGATGCGGATTTTGTCAGGAAGGAAATGGAGCATTACGGCTTCAACGCGGATAATGATATTAATCTGAGGAATTTTCTTAATAATAATATGATGGAAATTGCCAGACTGCTTAAACAAATGGGCGTCATCGATAAGGTACCTGAGTCGATACCAAAAATCAGGGGATAAAAATACCGCACACAAATTACCTGTCACCTTAAAAAATGTAAGGTCTTGAAATGGAGTTGCAGCACAAAATTGAGGATGCCCGTATCTGCTGGCTAACGGCAATTTTAATATCCCTTGTGGTTATGGGCGTATATCTTTTCGCAGCTTCACGCAGCACCCTGTGGGACAGGGACGAGCCACGTTTTACAAGAGCAACAGTGGAAATGCTCGAATCCGGAAAATACCTTGTGCCAACCTTTAACGGCCAAATGTGGGCCGACAAACCGGTACTTTTTTACTGGATGATGTCACTGCCAGTCCGGCTGCTCGGACCGACAGAGTTCGCCTGCCGGTTTTTTGCAGGTCTCGGCACGGCCATTACCTGCCTGCTGACATTTTTCATCGCACTGCGGCTTTTCAATCCAAGGACCGCTTTGACGGCAATGGTTATTCTCGCCTCAACACTAATGATGCTTGGAGTCGGCTCGCTGGCGACAATCGATGCGGTGCTTTTGCCTATAAACCTGGCAGTGCTTGCGATTTTTGTTCAGGCCTGTTTTTCAGGTTTTAACGCTTTCAACATTATACTAATGGCCATCGCACTCGGAGCTGCAATGCTTGCCAAAGGACCGATGGGACTATCGCCCGTGGTGGTAATGGTTGCTGCCGCATGGCTTCTCAGAAAAATTAAACCAGGTGCACTGAGATATATCTGGCCGCTCGGCATTGCCACTGTATTTGGCACATTCATCTTCTGCGTATGGGCTATCCCAGCCAATAATGCCACTGGTGGAGATTTCCTGAAGGTCTTTATCGGCAGACACATTCTTACGCGGGCAATTAAGCCAATGGAAAATCACGGCGGACAGTTTCTGCTTTATCTGCCATATTATCTGCCAATCGTCATCGCTGGATTTTTCCCTTGGACGCTCTACCTGCCAGGGGCAATAAGTGCGATTATCGGCAAACGCATCGGCAGCCCATATAGCAGAGCGATATTGATTGCCTGGGTAGTGCCTGTCTTTGTTATAATGTCGCTGGCAGCCACGAAACTGCCTCACTATATAGTTTTCATCTGGCCGGCACTTGCGATTGCAGTAGCAGCATCCATCGAAGCCGCAAAACAAAATATTCTTACCGCACAAGACCGCAAATGGCTTCGCGGCGGCGTCTGGTTTTTTGGCTCGGTAGCCGTTGGAGCAGCAATAGCCCTGTTGATTGCGCCGCGTTTTCTGCACGCACCAGAACTGTGGCCCCCTGCACTGACGTGCGCCGCAATACTTACAGCGATAACCATATTTGCCGTCAGGGAACAGCTTGCAGAACGATTTCACAAAAGTGCCCTGGTTGTCCTGACTGGTATGATTTTGCTGTATATTTCATACCTGTTCGGCTTTCTGCCGGCTTTTGAGCAACTGAAAATCTCGCCGCCGATTGCCAAAGCCGTCAGGGAAAAAACTCCGCCCCAGACGCCGGTTGCGATGTATAAATATGCTGAACCAAGTTTGAATTTTTATATAGGCAGACAAATCGAGGTGCTGCGCAGTGCAAATGCCGTCGTCGAATGGGCAAAACAGCCCCAGGATGGAGTACTGATTATACCAAAGGACATACTCACTGATATTGAGAAAACCCGCGGACCTTTGGCTCTCGAACAGATTGCCTCGAAAAAAGGCTTTAATTATTCAAAGGGCAAAACACTTGAGGTGCTGGCCCTTGTCAGAAAGCAGAGAAACTGATGATGGATAAAAAACCGATATCGCAGCCGAGGTTTTATAGAAAAAATTTAATCATAACTGCAATCGCAGTCCTCGCAGCAGCTTCGTTGCTATGTTATTTCCTTGCCGACACAAGAGTATTCAATTGGCTCTGTCAAAACGCCGACACCTGGCACAGGAACCGCTGGCTTACCGCATTTGAGCAGTTCGGCAAAGCATGGGCACTTATCTGGCTATTACTGCTGTGGGGTCTCATCGCCCGACGGCACAGGCCTGCCCTGGTCGGATTGCTTGCACTGTTAATAATGACCGCAACGGTACTGCCGACAAAGTCTCTTGTACAAAGGCCCCGCCCCCGCGATGTTGTCGAACGACAATCGCCTGATGAAACCAAAAATCATCTGACACGCAGTTGGTCGTTTCCTTCCGGCGATGCCGCCGCGGCATTTGCCGTCGCTGTTGCTGTTATACCATTTGTAGCTCTGGGATGGTCGCCTTTGATGCTTATTGCAGCCGCAGGCATAGCTATCCTTAGGGTAATTGTTATGGCTCATTACCCTTCGGATGTCTGTGCCGGCGCAGCCGCAGGCGTTTTTTCAGGATGGCTTGCCCTGCAAATCTCCCGGCGATGGATATTACTCGAGTCATTCAATACACATTGGTTCGATGCTGCCGCAGTCATAGCCCTCGTTGCCATGCCGGCCTGTTTATGCATATTCGGAAAAATCGGGCATTTGATTGATTTTTTCACTATAGTTGCGATACTGGCCGCGTGCATTTTACTTATCACAAAACTAAATGCCAGTCTAAGGCAAACACACCCATAAGAATTATCCGCTATTTGGCGATAAACGGTGACAGTTCCCGAAGTCTATTTACAATACCAGGCATTTTATCAATTGTGTAATCCACTTCCTCCTGCGTGTTGTACCTGCTTAAACTGTAGCGAATTGAACCGTGAGCAGCCGTGAAAGGCACACCCATCGCCCGCAGAACATGGCTCGGCTCAAGCGAGCCGGAAGTGCACGCCGAGCCGCTGCTGGCACAAATCCCATATTTATCGAGCATAAGCAGAATCGCCTCGCCCTCGATAAATTCAAAACTGATATTGCTCGTATTCGGCAGCCGATGTTCCTTATCGCCGTTAACTAAGCAATCAGAACACGATTTCAGTATCCCGTTTTCAAGCCTGTCTCGAAGCTGCATTACCCTGGTGTCTTCATCATTGATATTTTGCGCTGCCAGTTCGCAAGCCTTTCCGAGGCCGACTATTCCAGGCACATTTTCCGTCCCTGCCCTGCGACCGCCTTCCTGATGACCACCGAGCATAAACGGCGACAGTCTTGTCCCCTTCCTGACATACAAAACACCAATCCCCTTCGGCGCATGAAGCTTATGACCTGAAATACTCAGCAGGTCAATATTGCTCCTCGACAAGTTCATCGGTATTTTGCCGACCGCCTGAACTGCATCCGTGTGAAACACGGCGCCTTTGTCCTTGACCATTTGTGCGATTTTCTCTATCGGAAATATCGTGCCTGTTTCATTATTCGCATACATTATCGAAACAATTGCCGTATCATCATCGAGCTCATCTTCGAGCTGGTTCATATCCAGCCGACCATACTTATCGACCCCTATCTCCGCAACAGTATATCCGTGATTTGCCCATTCTCTGCATACCGCCAGCACCGCCGGATGTTCAACCCTGCTGGTTATGATTTTACGCCTGTTCGGTAGTGAAGCAAGCGTACCGTTGATTGCGTTGTTGTCGCTTTCCGTCCCGCAGCCGGTAAAAATAACTTCGCCCGCCTCGCAGCCAAGCAATGCAGCAACCTGCTCCCTGGCCCTGCGGATTCTTATGCCGACCTGTCCCCCGAACGTATGCATGCTCGATGGGTTGCCGTATAATTCACAGAAAAACGGCTTAATTTCCTCCATAACCTCCGGTGCTGTTTTTGTTGTCGCATTGTTGTCGAAATATATGGTATTCATTCCTTATCCTTTGCCTCCTCAACAATAAGCTCGCTGGAAACAAATTCCCGCAGCC
>JAPLMV010000051.1 GCA_026386835.1 Planctomycetota bacterium
TATCCTTGTCGAAAAAATTACAGGGCAGGACAGAGCGACTTTATACATGCTGGCAGGAGTTACCGGAATCAGGCGGAAGGAATTATTGAGCCTTGTCTGGGACGACATAAACCTGTCAGGCGATAATGCCTTTGTCCGCGTTCCGGCTTCACTTGCCAAAAACCATAAAGAAGCTCAGCAGCTTATACCCCCCGCTATGGTTTTCATTTTAACAGCGTTAAAAGCATCTACAAGGCCGGCAGGCACGGACAGGGTATTTGTGGGCATCCGCAGGTCGATTGACACAGCAGAGCTTATCAAGGGCGATTTAACGGCAGCGGGGATACCACTTAAAGACAGGGACGGAAACAAAATTTATTTTCACAGTCTGCGAAATTCCTATATTAGCTTTTTAGCGAATAGTCAAACACCTGCAAAAATTATTATGCAGTTAGCAAGACATTCAGACTTCAAATTGACTTTCAACACATACGCAAGAGCCTTTGAGAAAGCTGAAAAAAAGGCAATAAATTGTCTGCCGAATTTTGGTGATTTTGTCTTGGCCACCAGCTTGGACAGTAACCGTATAAAACAGGAGATTTTTATAGATAACAGTAGACACCAAAACTCCAATTATGAATTGGAAACGGCGTTTCTACCAAAAAAAGAAATCGGGGCGAGAGGACTTGAACCTCCGACCTTTGGACCCCCAGTCCAACGCGCTAGCCAAACTGCGCTACGCCCCGAATAAATAACATTCTAATACAAGGCGGTATGGAAAACAAGCATTTTTTAGTATGGCGTCGGGATGAGGTGCATCTGCTGTTTGTAGGTGAAACTCCACTGTCGCCAGCTCTCACCAGCTCACGTCAGCTCGCATCAGAGAACATCCAAACGCATTCAGAAACACTCCAAACTACATCCAAAGTACGCCCAAACACATCCAATCACACCCATCGATTTTGCTTTAACTTTATTCATATAAAAGACTTAAGAATAAATTTAACCACGGATTGACACGGATTTTCTCGGATTTTTTTATTTTTAAGTACCGCTCACTAACGTTCGCGGCTCTGTTATGCAAATTTCAAAGAGCGGGAGGCGCAGAAAAACTGCGTCCCTCTATAAAGGGGTGAACCTGCGCGTTTGGTCGAAAAAACCATTAACCGCAGAGAACGCCGAGAACGCAGAGAAGAGATAAATCCTTATTGGGTAAGGAGTAAGAGAATGTGAAAATTTTTTTATTTTTTTGGGATTTTGGTTGAGAGTACCTGCGCGTTTGGCCGAAGCCGTTTCTCGTCGCTGGTCGCTCGTAGATCGTACGTTGAAAGAACAGGAGACATACTAATGGCGGATTTTAGACAAGATTAACAGGATTGACAAGATTTTTTAGACGCTGATTACGCGAGATTAGCGCAGATTTACGCAGGTTTTGTCGGCGGTTTGTCCTCGAAAAAATTTGCTTAAAAAAGCGAGCTTTTACCGCAAATTTTAACTCGGCCAAGATTGCATAAAAGAAATGCAATCGGACTTAAAAGTCCAGCCGACAAGAATAGTCGTTCGTGGGTGATATCTCGTATTGCGGGGTTGGACGGTTGAACGGTGAAACGGTCGAACGGTAAAGAAGAGATTTTCAAATTCCAACTGCCAATTTAAGATGAAGAAATTTTGGCCACAGAGAACACAGAGGACTCAGAGAAAATTAAAAATCAAATATTAAAATGCAAAATGACAAAGCAAAAATCAAAAATATTTTTTCAACAGCACCACGTCCTCTATTATTTATTATTTTATGCCGTGCAACTTGGCCAAATGTTCGTCGAACGTATGGTAATTACGTTTACCTTGGGAGTGCCAGATTTTGCCCTCAATCGTATCGTCAATTCTCTTCTGCAAGTATGTGAACAAGCCCGCAAATCGACTTTGGGATATCAAGTTAGTTCTGGCACCAAATTCTTTCTTCACGTCCCGGTGAATCATTGAAGGGTGGAATGGTCGACTGTCTTTGCCGGACTCAATTCCATGTTTGCGCCAATCTATATAACGGCCAATCAAGTACTCAACATACGGTTTCATTTCGATATTTGCCCCAATGGCATCCAACGGCTGAATCGATGGTATGGATTTCTTAGTAATCTTGAGGGTGAGATTTTTCACCTGAATAGCCCCGGGACTATCAAAAATAACCTGAGCACCGCTATTGGCCTCGATATGCAAGGAAGAATCAATGAGTCGGCGGACTAAACTGGCATTATCTTGTGAAAGTTTGATATTTCCCGACTGTTCGTGTTTTCTTTTCATCTCTTGGAGTGCTTCAACTGTAAACTTATCTGATTGGCCATCTATGATGTCATGGTGAACGCTGCAAAGCAAGATAAGATTTTCGAAGCTATTGCGTTCCTTTTCGGTTTGATTCGGATCATAGCGAAGACTATCAGGTCTTCTACCTTTTATATGACAAACCTTACCTGTTACAGGTCCTGTTTGCTGGACAAACGCTATATCACAATTTGGAAATGCGCAGATATTGTGGGACAAAGCAAATAAATGTTTAATGACACTATCCGAAGGATTTTTCATAGATAGAACTCCTTATGCCAGTTTATAAGCGATTTGTTCATCGAGGATGTCCTTGACGGTAAGGGCAATAATGCTCTTGCCGGTCTTTTTGAAAAAGGCCTGTATCTCGCTCATCGCATCAGATGAAAAATCAAACGAAACAAAAAAGCCTTTTGTGCGGTCTTCACGCATCATAACGGCCTCAAAGTTATCAATGTCGGGGCGGCCAACCTTGTCCTTCTGCTTGACCTGGATAGGATACCAAACATCCATGAACTCAAGCTCTCCGGCCTGTTTCTTCGGCACGGCGGAAACGGGGTAAATACGGCCATCAATACCCATATCGCCGACCTGCGCTTTATTTGGAATACCGCCAAGTGCGATAACTGCCCAGTTTTCAAATTCAAAAGGCGGAAGTTCACGGAGTTTCTTTTCCGACCACGGCAAATCTCGAACAACAAAGCCCCGGCCAATACGCCAGAGTTTATCATCTTCTTTCATACCGCAAACATCTCGCATCCGCTTTGCCATTACCCGGCAGGCAGTCGGCGAAATATCAATACCTATCCATTGCCGGTTTAAATTTTCAGCGGCAACCAGAGCAGTACCACAACCGCAAAAGGCATCAAGAACAATGTCATTTTCATTTGAGCTTGCTTTGATTATGCGGTCAAGAAGTGCAAGCGGTTTTTGGGTTGGATAGCCGAGTCGTTCAGATGATTGTGAACCTATAGCTGGAATGTCTGTCCAGATGTTATCCAAAGGCATCCCTTTATCTTCGTCCAGAAACTTTTTATATCTTGGCATATCACCTTTAGGTGGCCAATAGATAAGCCCCTTAGAGTCCATCTTGTCAAGTTCGGTTGGGGGTCGTATCCAATGACGATTTTTAGCCGTAACATCTATGCCCTTCCAAGGAAGCCCAGTTTCTCCATTTCGAGTTCCAGCACCAGTTAAGTCAGCTAACATAAAACGCTTGCCAGTTTCAGGATCAACCTGACGGTATGAACTTTCTATATGTTCATCTGAATAAGGTCGATTTTGGCGATTCCATGTAAAACTATCTGAAAAGGTATAGAAAAAAATCGAATCGGTAATATGCCCATAACCGCGTGTGTCGCCATGTGCGGTTGTTCTTTTCCAAATAAGTTCTGTTTGAAACTGGTTCTCTCCAAATATCTGATCAAGCATTTGCTTGACGTAGTGCGAGGCGTGCCAGTCGCAGTGGAAGTAGAACGAGCCGGTTTCCTTGAGGACGCGGTGGAGTTCTACGCAGCGGGGACGCATAAATTCGATATAGGCATGTGTTGAGGCGTGGCGGTCATCGAATGCGCGTTTTTCCTTTGTTTCGCCCCAGAAGACTTCATAGTTTCGGTTGGAGTTGAAGGGTGGGTCGATATAAATAAGGTCGATGCAGTTATCGGGGAGTTTTTTTAGCTGTTCGAGGTTATCGCCGCAGTAGATAACCCTTGTATCAAGAATCGCAGAGGGTTTGCCCGCAACTGTTGCCGTCTTTGCTTCCGCCGTTTTTTTCTTTGCCATAGACCAATAGTCTAATCCCTGCCCAATAATTTGCAAGACTTATTGATAGATTCCTGCTTTCGCAGGAATGACAAAAAGAGGAAATGTCAGGGCAAAATAGTCGCTGGTTTTGGTAGTTTCGTTGAATTCCAAGCAAGAATGCCTCAACGATGCCGGCAGGGGAATAAAATTAAAAATGCAATCTGCCTTCGGCGGACAAGAGTTCAAAATTGAGGAGTCGCTGCGCGACGGTTATTTTAGCGGATGCCTCGACAGCCTCGGCATGACGGGGCCACACGAAGAAACTACGTGGGCAAACCTGTCAAGTTGGCGTAGGGGGGTGGGTTTTTGTGCCAAAAATTGCATATTCGGGGGCTGGGAAATAAAATCGGCCTGGTGTAATTAAAACGTTATTATTTCATAATTGTTTATAAAACAAGCAGTTAAGAGCAAATATGTCAACGGCCAGCGATACTTTTATAAAAACTGGCACTTGCTTTGCACATATGTTATAAATTATGTGAAAAATTAGCAGAAGTCTGTTTAAATTAGGTAAGGAGCGAAACAATGGCAGTTAAACAGTTGGCATTTGAATCAGAGGCAAGAGCAGGGCTGCTGGCAGGTGTGGAAAAATTAGCGGCAGCAGTAAAGACTACGCTTGGCCCGCGGGGCAGAACCGCAATTATCGATAAAGGATGGGGCGCACCGCTGGTAACCAAAGACGGCGTAACGGTGGCTGAGGAAATCGAGCTAATCGACAAGAACGAAAATATGGGCGCCAAACTTGTAAGAGAAGCGGCCAGCAAGACCTCGAAAGTAGCAGGCGACGGCACAACAACGGCAACGATACTAACCGAGGCAATGTTCAAAGAGGCATACCGCAATCTTACGGCAGGGGCAGATGCGATGTCACTGAACCGCGGGATGCAAAAGGCAGTCAAAGCGGTAACCGAAAAGCTGGCTTCATTAGCCAAGCCAATCGACATATCCAAAAACACGGACATAATCAACGTCGCATCCATTTCGGCAAATAACGATATGGAAATCGGAAAGAAAATGGCAGATGCGTTTATGAAGGTGGGCAAGGACGGCGGAATCTCCGTTGAAGAGGGCAAGAGTCTTGAGACAACGGTTGAATTTGTAGAGGGTATGCAGTTCGACCGCGGGTATCTTTCGCCTCACTTTGTGACGGACCCGGAGCGAATGGTCTGCGAGCTCGAAAAGCCATACATACTTGTTTTTGAAGACAAAATCAACAATGTGGCCAAGTTTATTCCGATGCTTGAAAAGGTTGTGAAGAGCAAACGGCCATTACTGATTATCGCAGAGGACGTTGAAAGCGAGGTATTGGCGACATTAGTAGTCAATAAACTTAAAGGTGTTCTGCAGTGTGCAGCGGTAAAGGCGCCGGGCTACGGCGACCGAAGAAGGGCGATGCTGGAGGATATAGCAGTGCTGACCGGTGCAGAGCCGATTTTCAAGGATTTGGGAATTGAACTCGAAGGCATCAGCGTAAAACAGTTAGGCCAGGCCAAGAAAGTAACTATCGACAACGATAAAACAATCATTGTAGAGGGAGCCGGCAGTGAAAAGGCCATCAGCGGCAGGATAAAACAAATTCAAAGCGAAATCGAAGCTACAACAAGCGATTATGACAGCGAGAAGCTGCAGGAGCGGCTTGCAAGACTGACCGGCGGTGTGGCACAAATTAACGTCGGGGCGGCGAGCGAGGCTGAAATGAAGGAAATAAAGGCGAGAATAGAAGATGCGCTTCATGCGACAAGAGCAGCCATCGAAGAAGGTATTGTTCCCGGCGGCGGAGTCGCGTTACTGCGGGCTATTCCAGTTTTGGAAAAAATGAAGCTTGAAGGCATCAGGTGCATCGATGCAGTCAGGCAATTGAAGCTCGAAGGCGATGAGAAAACCGGCGCTGATATTGTGGCAAAGGCATTGACGTCGCCGTGCTACTGGATAGCAGCCAATGCGGGAGCAACGGCGAATATCGTTGTAAGCAAGGTTGCCGAGGGTAAGGGCGGCTTCGGTTATAACGCGGATGCCGACAGATATGAAGACCTGCTTGAGGCGGGCATTATCGACCCTGCGAAGGTAACGAGAATCGCTTTGCAAAATGCGGTCAGTATAGCAGGACTATTGCTGACTACGGATTGCCTTGTTACCGAAAAGCCGAAAGACAAAGAGGATTCGCCTCCAGGTGCCGGCGGTATGGGTGGAATGGGTGGGATGGGAGGCGGCATGGGTGGAATAGGTGGCATGGGCGGTATGGATATGATGTAAGAGAACATAGAAGAAAAAAATTAATAGGAGTAAGTTATGAAACTTGTACCTTTGGATGACAGAGTTGTAATAAAGCAATTAGAGGCGGAAGGAAAAACGGCAGGGGGGATTTATCTTCCTGACACAGCAAAAGAAAAACCGCAAATGGGTAAGGTGATAGCTGTCGGACCCGGTAAACAGTTAGACGACGGCAAACGCGGAAAAATGTCGGTAAAGAAAAACGACGAGGTCATTTATGCCAAGTATATCGGCAACGATGTTGAAATCGACGGCGAAAAATATGTGATTCTGCATGAGAGCGATATACTCGGGATAACAGAGAAGTAGGAAGAAGTTCGTAGTTCAGAGTTCGCAGAAGGAATTGAATTAAGATTGATAAATAAAAGAGGTAACGAAAATGGCAAAACAATTAATGTT
>JAPLMV010000252.1 GCA_026386835.1 Planctomycetota bacterium
TCCCTATTCTCTATCCGCTATATGCTATATGCTATCCGCTATTTTCCCGACCAAACACGCAGCTTCGCCCCTTTATAGGGACGCTCTTTTTCTGTCCTCGTTTGGAGTATGGAATTTTTATTCTCTTATTCTGAGTTCTGTGTTCTGTGTTCTTTTTTTATGGATTTCGAGCGTAGAAACTATGAGTTACAGACAATCTGTGTTTTTTGCTCGGCTTAAACAAAGAAGCCCGTGTCTTTCGGGATTCTGCGAGCGAGGCAAAAGGGCATCACAGATGCTTGCATCGAGAATGCCCTTTACCCAGAACGCAAGCCGAGCAAAAACAGTGTTAACTTGTGCCATAGGTAACAGTGTTGAAAAAATCTCTGTAGCCAAAAATCTTTCAACCAAAAATATCAAATTATGCAAAACAAACCCAATTTTCAAAATACCAAAAACGCTTTAACTTTAGTAAATACAAAGGATTACAACAAATTATGAGATGTGGACTATTATGCAAAACAAACCCAATCAAACCCAATTTCAGTAATAGAAGAGCAGGCAGTAGACGCAATACGAGATACGCTTCACGAAATTCGGCCTGGCGACAGTTGAAGAGCTCAAAAATCCTTGACAACAAGCCGATAATTTTATAGACTATCCCTTGAGTACATAAATGAAAACCAAGGCTGGGCGAAAATGTCCCTGTTGGAAAATAGTAGTCTATGCTGAGGTTTTAGAGAAGTATAAAGAAGGAGAACAGAAGATGAAAAGGCACGCCGTTATTATCACAGTATTAAATCTGGTTCTTGGCTGCGCAAGTTTGGCATTTGCCGATGGACAATATGTTGAATCATTGCGCAGCGACGATGCGGCAAAATGGCAAAAGGCAGTTGAGCAGGGAAACGCAAATGCGATGTTCAACCTCGGCCTGATGTACAAATACGGCTGGGGCGGGGTTACGCAGGACTACAATAAAACGATGGAACTGTACCAAAAAGCCGCAGCGGCGGGAAATTCAAGGGCAATGTTAGGCATCGGGTGGATGTACAAAAATGGACAAGTTGCCGGCAAAAATGCAGCAGCGGCATTCGATTGGTTTCAAAAGGCCGCCCAAGCGGGAAATGCGGGCGGAATGTATAACCTCGGATTTGCGTATGAATATGGGGACGGCGTTGAAAAAAATTTGGATAAGGCAATCCAGTGGTACAATAAGGCAGCGGAAAAAGGTAACAGCGGCGGGATGTTTGCACTCGGTAATTTGTACTATAAAGGCAAAGGGATGGCTGAAGATAAGGCACAGGCAGAGCATTGGTATCAAAACGCAGCCCAGGCGGGCAATACCGGCGCTATGCTGAATCTTGGCCTGATGTACAAATACGGTCTGGGCGTTGAGCAGAACCAGGATAAGGCGATGGATTGGCATCTTAAATCGATAGATGCCGGAAATACAAAGGCAATGGTGGCATTGGCGCAAATGTATGACGCCGGTGACTCCTGCTTGAAAGACCACGACCTCGCACTAAGCTGGTATAAAAAAGCAGCGGCTATGGGAAATATAATCGCCAGGGAGAAACTTGCCGGCCTTGGCGAAAACTGGTAACTATAACTTGACGTTAACTGTCATTCCCGCGAAAGCGGGATCCAGACCGTAATATAAACTATTGGATACCTGCTTTCGCAGGTATGACAAGTCGTTTCGGTCAGTTTGAGTTACTTACCGGAAATAACCCTGGCGGATTTTATCACCACCGGCTCAACAGGAACATCGGACTGGGGGCCTTTTTGCGAGGTTTTGACAGCGGCGATTTTATCGACCACATCCATGCCTTCAATAACTTTGCCGAAAACGGCATAACCGGGATTTTGCATACCAGCGTAATTGAGAAAATCATTATTTTTATGGTTGATGAAAAACTGGGCGGTTGCGCTATTGGGGTCATTGGTGCGGGCCATAGCAATAGTGCCGCGGTCGTTTTTCAAACCGTTCTTAGCTTCGTTAACAATCGGCTCGTGAGTTTTTTTCTGCTGCATATCGGATTTAAAGCCTCCGCCCTGTATCATAAAGTTCGGTATGACCCTGTGAAATATCGTACCGTCATAAAAGCCCTCCTCGGCATAGCGGAGGAAATTTTTCACGGTCACTGGTGCTGCCTTTTCATTTAGTTCGATAACAATGTCACCCATGCTTGTTTCAAGTTTCACTTTTTTTACCTCCGAAATTTTCTGGTTGGGGTCACTGCCTGCGGCAAAAGCAACTGCTGCGATTGCAAAAACTACCAGCAATTCAATAAATTTTTTTGTCATATTTGTGCCTTTCAATTAAATAATCGATAATCAGTTATCAATAATCAAAGATTAGTCCCATTTATGTTCTTTCATAGAGGCGAGAATCATTTCCGCGCATTCCATTGCGGCAAGGCCGTCTTCCGCGGTGACTTCAGGTTTTTGTGATTTGTCGGCAACGGCCTTTAGGAAGGCCTCCTGCTCAAGGCGCAGGGGTTCTTTGTCGTCGATTTGAAGCTGCTCGATATGGAGCAGGTCGGTCCAGTTGGTGGTCAAAAGCGCAAGTTTTCCGCCCGTTTGAAGCTCTTTTATTTTTTTTACAACGTCAATGTTTGGGGCAGTTTTTATGACGGTGCCGGTTTTTTTGAAATAGTCAAGACTGAGATATGCCTGCCTGCTGAATACGCGGACTTTTCTTTCAGTCTTCAGGGCAAGGCGGGAAGCGGTAACATTGGCGATACACCCGTTTTCGAATGTAATTCTCGCATTGCAGATATCCTCTTTATCGTCGGCAATGACACCAATTCCGACAGCTTCGACCTTTTTGACTTTGCTTGAGGCAAGCGAAAGAATAATGTCTATATCGTGAATCATCACATCGAGCACAACGCCGATATCGGTCGAGCGGAAGGGATAGGGACTTATTCGGTGTGCCTCGATAAACTTGGGTTCGATATTCAGCCGCTTGATTGCCTGGATTACTGGGTTGCAGCGCTCGGAGTGCCCTACCGCAACGACAACATTATTTTTTTGTGCGAGGTCAACTATCTGCCTGGCCTGCTCGACGCCGGCAGCGAGGGGCTTTTCAATCATTACGGCAATTTTATTTTCCAAAAATATTTTGGCAAGTTCAAAATGATAAACAGTCGGTGCCGATATGGTGACAGCATCGACCCTGCCAAGCAACTCTTTACAGTCTGCGAAGGCATCGCATTTATATTTTTTCGCCAGTTCCTTCGCTTTTTTTATGTCAATATCAACAATAGCGACAAGTCTGCTCTGAGACAACTGGTCATAGACCTTGGCATGAATAGCGCCCATTTTGCCGGCACCAACAACCGCTGTTCTTATTTTCGTATCCTGCATCTGGTATCCAGTATCCTATTTTCAGGAGATATAGTCTTTTAGTGTCTGAATTTTTCGAGGTATCTGCCGAACCGCTGTTCGCTGCTTTTGAGTATCATCTCGACCATTGCCCTGACATTCTCATCAAGACCTTCCTCCTGTGCCATTGCTTTGGCGTTTTCGAGGAGAGGTGTCTTTTGGCGATAAAGTTTTCTATATGCTTCCATTACATTTTGCTGCTGTTGTAAGTTAAGACCTGCCCGCATCATACCACGTTTATTGACGCCACGCACCTCAGTCGGGTAATGGCCGCTAATAATCAAAAACGGCGAGATATCACGGTTAATCCCGGCAAGGGCTGTTGCATAGCACCACTTTCCAACGGTTACGAACTGATGCATGACAACTAAGCCGCTAAACCAGACTCCGGTTTCGATTTTGCAGTGTCCGCTAATCTGGTTATAATTGCTCATCACCAGCTTATCCTCGAGTATACAGTCATGGCCTATATGAACGCCTATCATAAGGAGATTTTCATTTCCTATTTTTGTAAATTCGCCGGCATGCATGCTTGGATGAATGGTTACCTGTTCACGAATTGTATTTCCATCGCCTATTACAAGTTTGCCGAAAGGGGAATCGGCTTTTAATCCGAGTATCTGGGGATTTCCGCCGATTACGCACATTGGGAAAAATCTGTTGTCTTTCCCGATTTTTACATCCTTACCGATAACGACATTGGAGTACAGAATGCTATTTTCACCGATAGAGACGCCGCTTTCGACAACGCAGTGCGGGCCGATTATCACACCTGATGCCAATTGAGCATCTTTATGAACGACAGATGTCGGATGTATTTGAGTAGTTTGAGTAGCCATGTATTTTTTCACCTAAAATCTGAACCTTCCTTATATCTTATCATCATCTACAAGCATAAACATAATATCCGCTTCGGCTGCAACGATTTCGCCGACCATCGCCATACAGCGACATTGAGCGGTTCTTTTTCTGACCCTGACGGTCTCGGCGGTAAGAATAAGCTGATCGCCGGGGACAACGGCTTTGCGTAATTTTACATTATCCATACCGAGGAGCATTGCAAGCTAAGGGATACCTGTGCGGGAGAATCCTTGAAATCTTGCGGATGTCCAATAAGGCATCAGTGCCGGATTTTGTCAGCCTGTCCTGTCTCTGAGCGGCTTCATAAAGTTTTTTTGCAAGCTGCTGGTTGAGCGAATGACCGCTTTTATAGGCGACAATCCTGCCCTTTACGCTGCGGCCGACCAGGCCGAGGTCGCCTATCAAATCAACGATTTTGTGCCTGACGCATTCGTTTGGAAATATGAAGCTATTTTTAATGGGGCCGTCTGAATCTATTACAAGAATATCACGCGGGCTAAGATGCGTTCCAATGCCGTGTGCCTGGAATTGCTTTGCCTCAGCTTCGAGCAGGAAGGTTCTTGCGAGCGCCAGATTCTTTTCAAAATTCTCCGCAGTTACCCTGCAACTATAAATCTGCCTGCCGATGCCGGTATGGCCGCCATAATCCAAATCGTATGTTATATTAAGAGCATCATCTGCGTAGGGCAGGGCATATATTGATGCACCGCCGTCGGTAATACTAATCTCCTCGGCAACAACAAATTCTTTTCGCGGTGCCTGCTGCTCGACGAATCCGATGTCCTTGAGGACATCGAAATATTCGCCGCTGTTGGACTGGCTTGATGGCAGTTCAGGTCCCGAGACTTCCACAATAATATTGTCTATTTCGAGTGCATTGATAGCAGCCATGCAATGCTCGATTGTTTCAATGCAAACAGACCCCTTGCGCAAAGTAGTACGTCGGCTTCGTTCGGCGATATTTTCAGCGACAGCGATGATGCGGACAGGCTCCGGTAAATCAGTTCGTACAAAAACCACACCTGTATCTGCGAGAGCGGGCCTGAAAATCAGACCAGCATCCTTTCCGCCGAATAAACCTTTACCGGAAATTTTGCCTTCAGCTTTTATTGTCTTCTGGAGCTTCAAGTCTTTCGACCCTCTTATTCATTTTTTTCACCTGGTCAAATAATTCCGGCAATCGCAATTGCAGGCCGACCCGCCGCAATCCATCTCTTCTCTCGATGGCCGGAACACCGAGTACCTGCATACCAGCAGGAACATCTTTTATAACGGCAGACTTGGCACAAACGACAACGCCGTCACCTATTTCCACGTGGTCTGAAATTCCGACCTGGCCGGCAAGAACAACGCCGTTACCGAGTTTTGAACTGCCTGCAACAGCGACCTGTGCAGCAATCAGACAGCATTTGCCTATCGATACATTATGAGCAATCTGCACGAGGTTGTCTATCTTTGTACCTGCGCCGATTCTGTTTTCACCAAATTTGGCTCTATCGATGGAGCAGTTGGCACCAATCTCAACAAAGTCTTCAATGACTACGGTGCCATTGTGCGGGATGAGCCGGTGTGCGCCGTCTATAAAATAATAGCCGAAACCGGTCGAGCCGATAGTGGTATTGGCCTGTATTATGACAAAGCAGGCGATGGAACAATTATGATAAACAACTACGTTGGAGTCAAGTCGG
>JAPLMV010000072.1 GCA_026386835.1 Planctomycetota bacterium
TCAATCAGCAAAGAAGCACACGAGTGCGTCGCCATCGCAATGAATCGAATCGGGGCAATGAGCAACAGCGGCGAAGGCGGTGAAGACCCTGCACGTTATGAGCCGCTGCAAAACGGCGATTCAAGCAATTGTGCCATCAAACAAATAGCCAGCGGCAGGTTCGGCGTTACAATAAATTACCTTGTCCATGCAAAGGAACTGCAGATAAAAATGGCACAGGGTGCAAAACCCGGCGAGGGCGGGCAGTTGCCCGGTCACAAAGTGACTGAGGAGATTGCCCGGCTGCGTTATTCAACGCCCGGAGTTACGCTTATATCTCCGCCTCCACACCATGACATATATTCAATCGAGGACCTGGCGCAGCTTATATACGACCTCAAGTGCGGCAATCCCGGAGTCAAGGTGTCGGTAAAACTTGTTTCCGAAGTCGGCGTTGGGACAATAGCAGCAGGCGTTGCCAAAGGCAATGCCGATGAGGTTCTTATCAGCGGCCACGACGGCGGAACGGGGGCAAGTCCGCTATCTTCAATTAAATACACCGGCTGTCCGTGGGAACTTGGACTGGCAGAGACCCAGCAGGTGCTTGTAATGAATAATCTGCGTGGTCGAATCAGGGTTGAAGTTGACGGCCAGATAAAAACGGGCAGGGATGTTGTAATAGGTGCAATGCTCGGGGCAGACAGATTTGGGTTCGGCACCTCTGCACTTGTAACGCTGGGCTGCACGCTTTTACGCAAGTGTCACGAAGGTGCCTGCGCCTTTGGAATAGGAACCCAGGACACTGAACTGCGAAAGAGATTTGCGGGAAAGCCGGAATACATCGAGCGGTTTATGTTTTTTGTGGCACAGGAAGTGCGTCAGATAATGGCAGAGCTTGGCTTTAGGAAATTTGAGGATATGATAGGCAGGGTTGACTTACTCAAAACCCGCAAGGCAATTGACCACTGGAAGGCAAAAGGACTGGACTTTTCCGATATATTCAGGCAAAGCGATGCCAGCGACGGTCGGGCAATAAAATTGATTCAGTCCCAGGCAAACAAACTCGACGACAATCTTGACTGGAAGATTCTTAAAAAGGCAAAACTTGCCATAGAGAAAAAACAAAAAACCGTAATCGAAATGCCGATTCGCAATATAAATAGAACCGTTGGCGCAATCCTAAGCAGCCACATAGTCACCAAATACGGTGCCGAGGGCTTGCCTGACGGCACACTGGAAATCGTTTTACACGGTTCAGCGGGTCAGAGCTTCGGGGCGTTTCTGTCGCCGGGTGTAACTTTACGGCTTATCGGCGAAAGCAACGACTATGTCGGCAAGGGACTTTCAGGCGGACGAATTATTGTTATAACGCCGGAAAAATCTCCTTTCCAGGCACATGAAAATATAATCGTCGGCAATACCGTTCTCTACGGAGCCACTTGTGGCGAGATGTTCGTCAACGGTATGGCAGGCGAGAGGTTCGGCGTTCGCAACAGCGGGGCTACAGCGGTTGTCGAAGGTGTCGGAGACCATTGCTGCGAGTATATGACAAGAGGCACGGTTGTTGTCCTCGGCAAGACCGGCTGCAATTTTGCGGCAGGGATGAGCGGCGGCATCGCTTATGTTCTTGACGAGTTCCAGTTGTTTGATACACTGTGCAACCTGGATATGGTGGAACTTGAGAGCGTATGGCAGCAATCCGACAAAGAGCTGCTTTTGGATTTGATTAATCGCCATAAGAAATGGACAGGCAGCAAGCGAGCGGCTGCGATACTGGATGCATGGCCTGATATGGTAGGCAAGTTTGTGAAAGTTATACCGATTGATTACCGCAAGGCGCTTGCGAAGATGCGTGCTGCCGAGCAGAGAGATACAGAAACGACACCTGCAACCGAGGAGGTGTTCTCCGTAAGGAGTCCTTAGGACTATGGGTGAGCCGAAAGGTTTTTTAAAATATACTCGTGGAGAGGTTGGGCACAGACCCGTCAAGGAGCGCATTCACGACTTCAGGGCACTTGACCTGCCTCTTACACCCCAGCAGGTTCATGAGCAGGCCGCCCGTTGCATGGATTGCGGGGTGCCGTTCTGTCACGGTATCGGCTGTCCGCTGAAAAACTCTATCCCTGATATTAACGAACTTATTTATAAAAACCGCTGGGAGGAGGCCTGTGATCTTCTCCATTCCACCAATAATTTCCCCGAGATTACGGCACGTGTGTGTCCTGCTCCGTGTGAGACGGCCTGTACGCTTGCAGTCAACGACCCCCAGGGGGTAATGATTCGGCATATCGAGTACCAGATTGTCGAACGCGGATTCAAAGAAGGATGGATTAAACCATTGCCCGCCCCTGAAAAAACCGGAAAGCGTGTGGCGGTTGTCGGTTCAGGCCCAGCGGGTCTTGCCGCTGCTCAGCAGCTTGCACGTTGCGGCCACGATGTCGTTATTTTTGAAAAGGACGAGCGCATAGGCGGCATGCTGCGATATGGAATTCCCGACTTTAAGCTTGAAAAGAATATTATCGACCGCAGGCTTGTTCAGCTTGCCGCCGAGGGCGTTAAATTTCAGACCGGTGTCAACGTCGGGCAGGATATTTCCGCCGGTTATCTGCAAAAAATGTTCGACTGCATCTGTCTGGCGATGGGTGCCGGTGAGCCGAGAGACCTTGCCGTTCAGGGCCGCGGCTATGAGAATGTCCTCTTTGCGATGGACTATTTAACGGCCCAAAATAAAATTAATTCAGGCGACGGGCGACGAGCGAGGAGTGACGCTCATGATAAAGTTGTTGTAGTAATCGGCGGGGGCGATACCGGCAGCGACTGCGTTGGTACAGCCCGTCGTCAGGGGGCAAAAAAGATATATCAGCTCGAGATTTTGCCAAAACCGCCGGATACCCGTCCGCCTGATACACCTTGGCCTATGTGGCCTCGAATTATGCGTACCTCATCATCGCACGAAGAAG
>JAPLMV010000124.1 GCA_026386835.1 Planctomycetota bacterium
AAGTGAAACTTTTCGGCCAGTCAAATCTGGCAAAAATGAGGGAAAAATAAGATGGCTAATATAGCAGGTATCGACCTTGGAACAACTTTTTCGGAATTGGCGATTCTTAATACCATCGGTAAGCCGGAGATAGTTCCAAATACCGACGGGGAGAGAATGACTCCTTCGGTGATTTTTTTCGACGAGGATAACCCTGAGCTTATCCGCGTAGGCGTCGAAGCGGTGAATTCGCGATATCTAAACGCACAAAGGGCTGTGCGGTGGATAAAACGGCATATCGGTGATACGAAATACAGCAAAACAATAGACGGCAAAAACTGGACGCCGGTGGAATTGTCTTCTTTGATTCTTAAAAAGCTCAAACAGGACTGCTCGGCACAGTGCGGCGAAATTCTGGATGCGGTTATTTCCGTGCCGGCACATTTCGACGAGGTACGCAGAAAAGCAACAATGGATGCCGGTGCGCTGGCGGGACTGAATGTAATCGGGATAGTCAACGAGCCGGTTGCCGCAGCATTATACTATGCGACCACGCGTGATGTCAGCGGAAAAGTGCTCGTATACGACCTTGGCGGCGGGACGTTTGATGTCACCATAATGAATGTCAAGGGACGTCAGATGGATATCATCTGTTCGCAGGGAGACCATGAACTTGGCGGCATCGATTTTGACAGGGAAATCCTCAAGATGCTCGAAAAGAGCTATAAGGAAAAATTCAAAAGCGAGCTGATTAATTCTGAAGAAGAGAGAGCAAAATATGAGGATGAGGCAGAGGACATTAAAAAGACACTGTCGAGACGGCCTGTTGCAAAAAAAATGCTCTACGGGCCTGCGGGCAGCATGAAGGTGGAGATAACACGCGAGATGTTTGAAAAATCCGCGGCTCCACTGATGGCACGCATAGATATGCTGCTCGAAGCGGCACTTGATGAAGCAAATCTCAAGACATCAGAAATCGACAAGGTGCTGCTGGCAGGCGGAAGCACGCGAATAGCACTGGTTCAGAATCGGCTGGAAAAGATGTTCGGATTCCCGCTTGAGGCAACGGTCAACGTGGATGAGTGCGTTGCCCTTGGGGCAGCTTTACATGCGGGCCTAACAATGCTAAGGGAAAAACCGCAGGCGGTATCTGCGGGGATTTCAAGCGGACTAAGAGACATTAACCTTACAGACGTGTGCAATCACAGCTACGGTACTATCTGTGCTCCGATAGACAAGGAAACCGGCAAACGGATAGTCGAGAACCGCATTATCCTGAAGAAGAATACGCCGCTGCCCTGTGAAGCGACTGGGACTTTTTATACGG
Source organism: Planctomycetota bacterium (assembly GCA_026386835.1). Taxonomy (GTDB): domain Bacteria; phylum Planctomycetota; class Phycisphaerae; order Sedimentisphaerales; family Anaerobacaceae; genus JAPLMV01. Next base: position 1,307 of record JAPLMV010000124.1, read on the forward strand.
TTTCGAAGGGACAGGCGGCTCTTGAGATAACGATAACGCAGGGTGAAGACAGCGACCCGAAATATGTAAACAAGATTGCGACTCACAAATTCAAGCTTCCGCCGGACCGTCCGGCAAAATGCCCGATTAAGGTTACTTACCGCTATGACGTAAACCAGAGGATGCACTGCAAATTCGAGGACGTGCAATCGGGCACGGCACTTGAAGTTGATTTTTGTCTGGACCAAAATGGGCAGGTGTCGCAACAAAAAACAAACCAGATGGAGTTATTGAAAGTCGAATAGAGGTATCTGCTCCGGGGACATAAATGAGCGAAGTGGAAATTTCAATTGTGTTTATTACGGTGGCAGCGGCAATAGTGGTTTTTCCCTGCCTTGTTAAAAATTTCAAATTACCGTTGAGGCCCAAAAAAAGGCCCCAGAATAATATAATACTGTTCCAAAAGCCGAACCCGAATATTCTCAACTGCCGTGCTCAGCTTAAAAAAGAGGAAAAGGATAATTGCTTGTGTGAGTTTTTTGAGGTTGAAATCTGCGGGACAATTCATGCACCGGATGATATGTGTCACACAACCATACAGATTTCGGTTGCAGATATAACCGATGATGCCCAAAAAAGTCAGCCGGTCTATAACAATAGTAAACAGCCGAAAATGCAGAATTCAGATGTTTTCTGCCATAATGCCGACCTGGGCAAGCTTCCAAATAAGGATACCACCCTGCCGGACTGGATGTCTGTCGCCAAACTGCAATGCGACTGGATGCTGTTTGCCTACAAAGGCAAAAGAAATTTACAGTTTACCATATCGATACTCTCCGGCCAGGACGGTCAGGAGCTTTGCGATGCCAGATGCAGCCTGAGCTATGAAAATCCGGCATTCGGCTATATCGATTTGCAGGAAAACATCCAGCGGACAAAAACGCTGGCGGTGGCAATAGCATTCGCGGTAAGTGCGGCGGATAACAAACTGTATAATTGCGAAATTGAACTTATAAAGAACTGGGCAAGAAATAATATCGACGTTTCCCAGGCGTCGAACAATGCCAAAGACCAGTTAGAAAAGGCATTAAAAAAAATTGCCCAATTTTTCCAAAGCGGGTATAAGGTCGATACCGACGAAATCTGCAGGGAGGTTGTTGAAATTACTCCTGTTGCCCAGCGGTATGAGATTCTGGAGCTTTGCCTGCATGTCGCACAGGCCAAGGGCGTTGCGGCAAAAGAAGAAATATCCATGCTGAAAAACCTGGCGAACCGGCTGGAAGTGGACGACAACAAATTCCGCACAATGATGGAAAAAATCCTGCCTGTTACCATACACCAGGTCAAAGATATGGAGGTCATTCTCGGGGTCAGGGCAGATATGGGCAAAGAGGAAACTTGTCAGCATCTGAATAAAGAGTATCGTAAATGGCATGCGAGGGTAACCAACTCGGACCCGCAGGTTCAGGCACAGGCTGACCAGATGCTCCAGTTCATTGCAGAAGCAAGAAATACATGCGTGGAATCCGCTAAACAATAACATCCGATCGGACAACCCGACCAACCAACTGTCATCAGAAGTCATCCAAAGACATCCAAACGCACTCCAAAGTACGCCAAAAGACACCAATATACAGCAAGACCCTATCCTGCTATTACTAAGATTGGGTTTGATTGGGTTTGTTTTGCATAATAGCTCACATCTCATAGTTCGTTGTAATTCCTTATATTTACTAAAGTTAAAGCATTTATAGTATTTTGGAAATTGGGTTTGTTTTGCATAATTTGATATTTTTGGTCAAACGTATAGCCACAGAGATTTTTTTGACACGGGTGCTTATGGCACAAGTTAACACGTATTAACACTGTTTTTCTATAACTCATAATCCTAAGCTCGAAATCCATAAAAAAAGAACACAGAACTCAGTCCGTAAGGACTCCATAGGAGAACACTGAACACTGAACTCTGAATAAGAGAATAAAAATTCCGTACTCCGAGCGGGGACAAACCCTTCGACTGGTTCGACCCGTCGAGAGGCCTCTGGGCGAACGGCAAGCTCACCACAGGCAAGCTCTGGGCGGGAAAACTACGCCCCTCTATAAAGGGGCGTACCTGCGCGTTTGGTCGAAAAAAGACTCACCACGAAGGCACGAAGAACACGAAGAAAAGTCATAACTAATTGTAAAACAAGGAGTAAGGGAATGTAGAAATTTTTTTATTTTTTTCGGATTTTGGACGGGAATAGCTGCGCGTTTGGCCCAAAAATAGCATATAGCGTGGAGCGGGTAGC
>JAPLMV010000023.1 GCA_026386835.1 Planctomycetota bacterium
ATTTTTTTGTCAGCAGCAGAAGTATCGATGCACAAATCCTCGGAAAAACAAATTTCGAATATACACAACTGCCGGCTACGGGGCTTTCGTTTAGGCCAAAAGAGCTTATCCGTTTTTTCACAACATTTTTCAAAAGTTATAAAATCGCCAAAAAAGCGATTTCCAACACTCAAAACCCCGTAGTTGTCGGTGTCGGCGGGTTCGTAGCGGCGCCTGTCTGCAGGGCAGGCTATAAACTCAAGGTGCCGGTTGTGCTTTTGAATGTCGATATTGTGCCAGGCAAGGCAAATAAAGTAATCGCAAAATGGGCAGATGAGATTTTCGTACAGTTTGAAGATACCAAAGATTATCTTCCGCGAAGGGCAAAGGTCAGTGTCGTCGGCTGTCCCATTCGCAGCGGGTTTGAAAATCCGCAGCAGGCCAAAGCCAAAAAGGAGCTGGGACTTGATGAAAATAAAAAGATTCTCCTTATAACAGGCGCATCGAGCGGCTCGCAAAACATCAATGAATCCGTTTGTTCTCTGCTGGATAAATTAAGCGGGTTTGCAGGCGACTGGCAGATAGTCCATTTGACCGGGAGAGCTAATTTTGACAAGGTTAATTCTATGTACGCCGGCGCTAAAATCGGTCATAAGGTCGTGGATTACTATGATGATATGCCGGATTTATTAGCGGCGGCGGACCTGGTTATCGGCAGAAGCGGTGCGGTGAGCGTTGCGGAATATGCCGCTGCGGGCGTGCCAAGCATTTGTATGCCGTATCCATATCATAAGGATATGCATCAGTATTTGAATGCCGGCAAATTAGTACAGGCGGGCTGTGCAGTGATAGTGGATGATTTGAAGGACGCTGTGGACAGAACCGAATGGCTGTGGGAAGAGCTCGAAGAATTGATGAGAGATGGCCAGCAGCGAAAAGAAATGGCGCAGGCATGCCGCAATGTCGGCAACAAACAAGCAGCGGTACAGATTGCAGAGAAACTTTTAAGCATGTAGCTTATCTGCCTCGGTCAAACCAGCGAGATTACCGATTTTAGACTGCCAATTTTAGACTGTTAAATTATGGTGATTATAAGAGGTTGCCTGAAAATAGAATGGCTGCCGACTGAACCAGCCAGCAGCCATAGTTTGCTCCTAATTCTCCGCCAAAGTTTGTATCCTGGGCATTATCGCCTGGTAAATTACAAAATTACTCAAACGCAACAGCAACGCCGAGACTTACATCCTTAATCATATTGCTGCGTTCGACTCTGACTACCTTGCCGCTCTTAATGCGTGAATAACCGCCCTTTTCCTTGGCCAGCACAGTTGAACGAGGGAAATTAATCTCGACAATGTTACCGGCCTGCACAGGTGTAGTTATGGGCAGCATAACAAAAACGCCGGTTTTGCTGATATTTGAGCTTCTGCCATTAAAAAATCTGTTTGCTTCCGGCAGCCAGACACTTATTGGCCAAGCCAAATCGGTTCTTGTTTCACTGCGGTGCTCAATTAGTGTTTCCATAATTGAATCTCCATTTTAAAGAATCATCGTTCCTTCAATTATTAGGTTAATCGGCAGTGTTAAAATGGATAGTTTAGTATAAATAGGTAAAATAAACGATTTTTTTGAAATTTTTTTGAAATGATTTGTAAATAGTATTTTATTGGCTTCTTATAGGACGCGGATATAAAAATTTTTCTTATTTTATAGGGGTGTGCCTGCTGTTTTTAGGTGAAACTCCAATGTCATCAGCGCGCATCTGCGCGCATCAGAGGACATCCAAACGCATTCAGAAGCACTCCAAAGATACTCCAAAGTACATCAGAGGAAGCCAATGAGCAGGTATCAATTTTGTTTTAACTTCATTCATATAAAAGAGTTAAAGAAAAAACCCACCACGGATTAACACGGATTTTTTTGAATTTCAAGACCGCTCACTAACGTTCGCGGCTCTGTCTCTGGATTTTTTTTGGCAAGTGCGGCGAGTAGTTTGGATGCTATTTCGGGTGGCAAGGGCTTGATTTCTTTGGCCTGCATGGTCTGGGCATTCTGGGCGGCTTTCTGCTCAGTTTCGGGGATGTGCAGCGAGATAATATCAAGGCAGGCCTTTCGGGCGGTTTCATCTTTTTCAGATATGGTTAATTGCGCAAGTCTTTCAGCAGCGAGCGGCAGCCATCGCACCATAATAAGTTTGCTTTGTCGCATTGCGGCATCAATGCGAGCGTCGATTTCCTGCCTGAACATGCCGTTTTCGAGCCATTTCCTATACCGACATGGGCGAATGTTGTGTTTTTCAAGCGTTTCGTGTTCGGCGAGTCCGTTTTTGAACATGTCACTGATGACAGCACGCTGTTTACTGCCGAGGTGGCCGCGATGTTGCTTCATAAGAAATTCCTAAGCACTAATTTCTAAATTCTAAACAAATTCGAATGACCAAAAAAACAAAACTCCAAACCAAACGGGGACAAAAAATAGCGTCCCTCTACAATGGGGCGAACCTGCGCGTTTGGCCCAAAAATAGCGTGTAGCATATAGCGTATAGCGGATAGTTTAGAACATAAGTCGTTGTAAAATAAGGAGTTAAGAATGATGAAATTTTTTTTAGAATTTTCTGATTTGTCTTTTGGATACCTGCGCGTTTGGCCGAAGCCATGTCTTGTCGCTCGTCGCCGGTATCTCGTGAAGCGTATCTTGTATTGCGTATCGCGCAGTGCGTGTCTTGTCATGTGATAAGTTGACACATAAATGTTGATTGTCTTGACAATTGAGGTACAATTTCGCGAATGGTTAATTATATGAAAGACAGAAGCACAAAAACGGAATCGTTTGATATACGTCTGTCGGCAAAAGAGAAACAGGGATTTCGTGAGGCCGCAGATATAGCCGGACTTCCTCTATCGGCGTGGGTTCGCGAACGACTACGATGCATTGCAGCCCGTGAACTTCAGGATGCGGGCAAGCCAGAAAACATATAGGAGGTTTTATGATAGTTCAGAAAATCGATTTCCAATATATGGGAATTGCGTCTGCTCTAAAGCGACATCGATTGGCTGTTCCGCCAAATCAGCGTGAATATTCGTGGAAAACTGAACATGTTAAAGACTTATTTCAGGATTTGTCAGACGCTATTAGAATGCGAAAGCATACATATTTTCTTGGCACAATTGTTTTCGCAACAACTGCTCGTGGTTCCTTAGAGGTGACAGATGGTCAACAGCGCCTTGCTACGACAACAGTTATACTTGCCGCTATTCGTGATTATTACTGCGAACGCGACGAAACTACATTAGTTCAGTCTATCGAAAATGATTTTTTATTTAATATTGACCGAACATCTAAGAGCAAAGTCCCAAGGCTTACTTTAAATCTTGATGACCGCGATTATTTTATTAAACGCATATTATCACAGCCTAATCAGCCAGAAAGAAATATTGAGCCCAAAAGAGAATCGCATCGATTAATAGATAATGCGGCAAATCTTGCCGCAAAACATGTAAAGAATATTGTGGCACAACATGGCCTTAAGGCGGCAATGGAAACGCTTGAGGAATGGACACAATATCTTGAGAATGAGGCATCTGTAATAGTCGTTATTGTGCCTGACGCTTTCAATGCCTTCAGGATGTTTGAAACACTCAACGATAGAGGTTTAAAAACATCACAGGCAGACCTTGTAAAAAATTATTTATTTGGCGAAGCCGGACAAGACAACATTAAGGAAGTTCAGCACACATGGGCTCAAATGGCGGCAGCCCTTGAAACACTCAATGACGAAGACAGTATGATGAATTATCTCCGGAGTTTATTAATTGTCATGTATGGACATACAAAAGAGTCTGAAATTTTTGACCGTATTCATGAGAAAGTGTCTACATCTAGACAGGCGGTCGATTTTACAAATATTCTTGGTGATAAGGTGGTTGATTATACAGCTATTATTTCTCCAGGTCATGGGAAATGGAACAAATATCCAGTTTCCATTAAAAAATGCATCGAGTCGATTAACCATTTAAGAGTCAAGGTTTAACGTCCTGTTATGCTGGCCGTTGCCGCAAAATTTGAGCAGGTCGAGGCGGTTAAAGCTTTCAAGTTAATTCTTTCTTGGTGTGTTAGGTTCTTAATAGTTGGTGGCGGCAGGAGTGGAAGCGTTAATGAAGGTTATGCCAAAATAGCTAATGAAATATGGGAAAATAAGATAACTGATGTCAAAGCTTTAGCAAAAGCAGTTGTATCGTTGATTCCTACTGACAGCGAATTTGGAGTAAGTTTTGCATCAGCTACTGTTGGATTGCCTTATCTTGCTCGATATTATTTGCGGTCTATAGAACAAAAAATGTTAGATGAAAAAGAACCGGAATTTGTAGTAAATGCTGACGCAACTCAAATTACCTTGGAACACGTTTTACCAGAGAATCCATTAACTGGAACTTGGACTCACTTTGACCGCTCCGATATGAGCGCTTATATCAATAGAATTGGAAATCTTGCTCTTTTAAAGGCAACCCAAAATTCAGATATAGGTAATGCAGAATTTCCAGACAAGGTAAAAGAATATAAAAAATCCGGCTTCCTCTGGACTCAAAACATTGCCGAAAAAAAGGTTTGGGGCACAAAGGAAATAACGGAACGACAAACTAAAATGGCTGAATGCGCCGTAAAAACATGGCCTCTCAAATGAGAATCAATACAATCATTTTGAGACTGCCCTGCGGCAAGTTTTGTCTACTATATTATTACCCAATGAAATTATACCTATTAAACGAACTGGATTCCTGCTTTCGCAGGAATGACAGATTGCGACTATTACGATTCCCAATAGGCGGCAGATTCGCGAATAGCCAGAGGCTTGCCAATGATTTCGTAATATATAATCGCATTACGCAGTTCATCCGTATCGTCGAATACCAAAAATGTTTCCTGTGGCGAAGCAGCTTGAGCAGCAGCTTGGTATGTTGTTGTTACTTTTGACTTTGCAGCCAAAGGTTTCCCCGCGGGTTCTCCAAAGTATTCTATCTTAGAACGGACCGGCTGAACAGATTCGTCAATCTGCTGGGCTGTATGTGTTAAATAGGGTTTAGTTTTTGGTTTGGCTATCGTGTGTGTTTTTTGTGCCGCAAGCTGCCGCAAAGGCATTTTCTGCTTGGGTATCGGCTGGGCGAGCGTTTCTTCTAAATCCTCATCGTCCTCGATTCCTTCGGTTTTTTTTGCCCTGGTCTTGGCGATGCCCTGAATAGCTGCGATTACAGCTATTACCACAAATACCAACAACTGTATCCAGGGCGCATTCTCTGAATTAGTAGGTGCAGCAAGAACAATTTGTGTTGCCCAAATGCTCATAGTTCTGACCCCACGTAAAATGTGGGGCGGCTAAATACTAACCAATATCGACTAACGACTAATTTTTATTCTTTCTTTTTAGGTTTTGCGATTGAGTCCCGCATTTCGGTATCTGCGACAATATTCTTCATACGGTAGTAATCCATAATACCGAGGTTGCCTTTCTGAAAAGCTTCGGCAATAGCCAACGGTATCTTCGCCTCGTTTTCGACCACTTTGGCCCTATTTTCTTGTACGAGAGCTGTCATTTCCTGCTCACGAGCAACGGCCATAGCACGCCGCCCTTCCGCCTCTGCCTGACGCATTTTCTTGTCTGCCTCAGCTCTGTCGGTTTCGAGCTTGGCGCCGACATTGGCTATTTCAACATCTCTGGTGCTCACGCCGGCAACGCTTACATCGGCGATATCGATAGAGACAATTTCGAATGCTGTCTGAGCATCGAGACCGCTTTCCAAGACTTTCCGCGAAATGCGGTCGGGGTGTTCCAGCACGTCTTTATAAGTTTCTGCCGAACCAATTGCGCTGACAATGCCCTGGCCGACACGGGCAATAATAGTTTCATCGGTAGCGCCTCGTACCAACTGGTTAATGTTTGACCGGACGGTAACTCGGGCTCGTACCAATAACCTGATGCCGTCCTTAGCAACGGCGTCAAGCGTCGTTGTCCTGTCCAGCGGACAATCTATAATTTTCGGAGTAACAGTAGTTTCTACCGCTCTGAGTATGTCCCGCCCCGCCAGGTCGATTGCGCGGGCGACCTCGAAGGAAAGTGGAATCTTGGCTCGATTTGCTGCAATGATGGCCTGAACCACATCTATGACATGGCCGCCAGCGAAATGGTGCGCCTGTAACTGTGCGAAAGTAACTGGAAGGTCGGCCTTGCGAGCAATAATCAGGGCATTGACGCAAGTCATCACATCGCCCTGTGCCTGATAAGATGCCAAAAAGCGTTTTTTTTGCGCAGCTTTTTCTTTTAACCAGGGCTCATTGAGCTGTATATCACCATCTCGCTCCTGCAGGTCCTTGCGGCGAAACCAGTTCAAATCGACTAACCAGACACTTTCCAGATGTTGAGTGGTTAAATCAGAAATACCGGCCTGCACAGCCGCGATTTTGGCACGAACAATCTCTCCGCGAGGAACACCTCGCAAAGTCATTCCAATCAACTCAAAAATGCTGACGTGTGCGCCGCTAAAAAAGGCCTTAATCCAAATCCTTATGAACGACAGGAATATAAGGACAGCAGCGAAAGCAGCTATACCAATTACAACCACCAATATTACCAGGCCTTTGCCGGCTTCCGCCAATAAAAAACTTGTTTCCATTTTTGTATGCTCCTAAAAATTATATTTTTTTTGTGACAACTATATTATTTCCTTCAACTTCTTTAACTATTATTTCAACCGATGCCTCGATCATTCCACCCTGGGAGACGACACTATATCGTTTACCGCCTATTTCAGCGATACCTGATGGCCGCAGTTCTGTAACAGTTATCCCGCCTTTATTTCTAAGGTGGCTGAAATCTTCGTCACTAATTCCGGCTTCGCCGCGAGCTTCATCGAATTCTTCCTGATGTTCCATCAATATCATTTTACGTCCAAAAGGTATCTTCGGGAGAAGCTTGATTCCAAGTATAATCAGCACTGGAACGCAAACAAAAATAATAAGCAGGATAACCCATCCCGCTGTTCCGCCGGATAAGAAACCAAGGATTACGGCTGCTAATAAAGATGCTGCTGCAAGAACACCCAGTACCCCGCCCGAAGGCAGGATTGTTTCAAGAAATACTAATAGAATTCCAACAACTAATAATAAGACAGCATATATCAAAATACTCTCCTCAATAGCATTTACTAACAGACACTCTTGGCACCGGATATTTCCTTTACTACTATATTGTTTCCTTCGATAGATTCAACAATAATTTCTTTATTCTCATCTATGAACTCTCCGCGAGAGACGACATTCATCCGTTCCTGCCCAAATTGAGCAATACCGGATGGTCTTAGCTGGCTGATGGTGGTACCTTTCTGTGCAATTTCGACCAGCGGTTTCTCAGAAGCCATTGCATATTGTACCGCATCAGTTTCCACCGGCCCAGCCAATATCAGTTTTCTGGCGATAGGAATTTTAGGCAGATATTTTGAGAACAGCCAGGCTAAAACGACAAAACCTGCTGCACCCAAGAATACGGCAAGGATTCCGTTGTCGAATAATTGCCAGTCGAGCTGAGTTTCAGGCCAAGGTACTTTATCCGGCGGATTTTTAATGAGCATGCCGAACATGCCCGCAAATACGCAAAGCAAACCGAGTACGCCTGCAATACCGAAGCCGGGCAAGATGAAAACTTCGACCGCGAGCAGAAGTAAACCCGTGATAAATACCGCTACTTCAAGCCAGTT
>JAPLMV010000161.1 GCA_026386835.1 Planctomycetota bacterium
ATGTAGCGATGGATTATATTGCACTGGGCCTTGATACCGAAAAAAACGTATTCTGGCGGCAGTCCGACGTGCCGCAGGTTACGGAACTGGCATGGATTCTTTCCTGCATAACCCCGATGGGCCTTTTGCAGCGATGCACAAGCTATAAAGATAAAGTCGCACAGGGCATCAGCCCCAATCACGGCCTGTTTGCATATCCCGTTCTCCAGGCTGCCGATATCCTCATTTTCCACAGCAACCTTGTCCCAGTCGGCGCAGACCAGAAACAGCATATCGAAGTTACCCGCGACATTGCCGGCTTCTTCAACAACGCTTATGGCGAAGTCCTCACCATCCCAAACGAACACATAATCGAATCTGTCGCCGTCGTCCCAGGCATTGATGGCCAAAAAATGAGCAAAAGTTACGGCAACACCATCGAGATTTTCGAGCCCGAAAGCAGCGTCAAAAAGAAAGTCATGCGCATCGTCACCGATTCCACGCCCGTAGAATCGCCCAAAGACCCCGAAAAATGCAACGTCTTCGCACTGCTCAAGCTCGTCGCCTCGCCCGCCGAACTAAAAGACTGGGAAAACAGATACCGAAATGGCGGCATGGGTTACGGCGAAGCCAAAAAACGCCTCGCAGAATTATTAATCGAATACTTCAAACCGTACCGACATAAAAGGGCAGAGCTCGAGAAAAATCACGGCTATATCAAAGAGCTTCTGGCAAAGGGTGCAAGCCGTGCAAAAGCCGTTGCCTCAAAAACTCTGCTCGACGTTCGAAAAGCTGTCGGTTTAGGAGCATATAATGTCTGAAAAGCTTGTAACAATTGCTGAGTTTGCAGATTATATCCAAGCCGATTTGGCAAGGCAGCTGCTCGAAGACTTCGACATCAAAGCCGTTGTAACAGGCCAAAATGCCGCAAATACTCTTAGCGGGATACTTGGCGTTGAAGGCCCGACTTTGCAGGTATTCGAAAGTCAGGCCGCTGAGGCAATAGAAATTCTCGAATCCAACCAGAACGTCGAACCCGACCCACTTCTGGATATAGACGACGACATCGAGCAGGAGGAATAATAATTGTCTGACTATCGCGTAAATCTTGATATTTTTGCAGGACCTTTAGATTTACTGCTCTATCTGGTGCGAAAAGATGAGGTCGATATCTACGATATCCCCATCGCTCAGATAACAGACCAGTACATCAAATACATCGAACTTCTGAAAAGTCTCGACATCGATTTGGCCGGCGACTTCCTCGTCATGGCCGCAACACTCCTGCAAATCAAATCAGCAATGCTCCTGCCCAAGGCCGATACCGAGCAGCTTGACAGCGAAAATTTATCCGACCCGCGCACAGAACTCATCCGCCAGCTCCTCGAATATAAAAAATTCAAGGATGCCGCCAATATGCTCTGCGACGCCGCCGATGAACAGAAAGAGCGTTTTGCCAGACCAGCCGCAATCATCGCTCAGCTTCAGGGCGACTGTGAGCCGCAAATTGACCTCGAACAGGTAAGCATCTGGGACCTGCTCGAGGCCTTCGATGCAATCGTAAAGACCATCGGCACAAATATCGACATCAGCAGCATCAAAGACGATACGCCTATCGATTTGTATCAGATAGAAATCCTTCACCGCCTCCAGACCGAAGGCCCTATGAGCTTTGAAAAAATCTTTGAGTTGCGTAATAGCCGCCTCGCAATGGTGGGACTTTTCCTTGCCCTTCTCGAACTCATTAGAGATAAACTCGTCTGGGCTGAACAGCCTGCCACGCTTGCCTCTATCTATTTAAAAGCCATGACCGACGAACCCGCCGAACAGGCCGTGCAAAATGCCATATTCGCATCTACCCTCGAAAATAACAATACTGAAAAATCCGCTGATCAGACTCAACAGTACCAGGCCCCGCCCATTCCTATCGTTGAACTTGCCGCAAAAGACAATCAGCAGATTTCTGTGGATGTTCCCCAGCAGAATATGACCCATATCCCAATTGCTGAATTGCCACCAAAAACCGATTCGCAGTTGTTGTCCGAAGAACTCGAAGACAAAGAAGTCAACCTAAACTAAAGTCAATAAACAACAAGGCACTATGTTCAGCGTTCAGCGTTCAGCGTTCTGGTTTCTTCTTTAGGCCGATGTTTCCATCTCCGATGCAGCCACCAGTATTGGCTTGGCTCCTCACGCACAAATGTCTCAATAGCCTTTGTATATTCTGCCGTAATCCATTTCAACTGGTCCTCTTTGTCTGCCCATTCCGCCGGCATAATTATCCGCGTAACGCCCATTTCGAAAAAGAACCGCCCCTCAATCCTCCTGCCGTAACCGACTACTATCGGCAGATTATTCGTTATCGCAAGCAGCCCGATGCTCTTATAGGTGCTTGCCTTTCTCCCGAAGAAATCGACAAAAATCCCCTTTTTCCCCGCATCCTGGTCTGCGATAAAACACAACGTTGCCCCGCTCGAAACAAGCTCGCCCATCTGCTGCGATGCGCCTTTCTTGTCTAATATCTTCTGCCCCGCACGCTTGCGCACCCCGTACAGATAGTTATTGATGAACTTGTTATCTAATGGCCGTGCTATGCTGTAGATATTAAAGCCGAAAAGGCCCATCAGATACCCTATGATTTCGAAGTTGCCGTAATGGCCGGTTACCATTAAAAGCCCCTTACCCTCCTTCATCATCCATTTGACCTGCTCCGTGTTTTTATACCGCGAATAATTTAGCCAGTTATTTTTTTTAACCAGTCGCGGCGTAAACAGCACATCCACAGCCAGCATCACGATATGTTCGAAGCTTTGTTCCCCGGTCTTTCGAAGCCACTGCTCGTCTTTTTCAGGAAAACTTGCCCGCAGATTATCCATCGCCCTTTGCCTGCCGCGATGGTAATATTTCCACAATAGTCTGCCCAAAAAGCGAGCCGTCCGAAGATTTGTTTCCACATCGAATAGATACAGAATCTGCACGAGAATCCGCAGTGCAATATAGACTAACCAGTCCACAACTATATTATGCTTTTTCTTCTTCTTTTTTTCCGTGACCATCTCAACCATAGCCGGTAATTTTAGACTTAAAACCATCACCGGTCAAGCACTAACGCACCCGCAAGGGCATTATAAAAAAGTATGTCGTTTTTTTTATCAGTTAGTCCCTCGGCAGCGTAGCGCCCATGGGGTTAATAAAACCTGTCTTCCTCAACGTCATTAATCAATTATCAATTATCTATTAAAACGCCCCCCACCTCTTTAATTTTTAATTTTCTTTCCACCCTCACCTGCTCAACTGCTTGTCCCGGCGGAGTTAAAATGAAGCCGGATTCTACTTTCAACTATCTCACGCAGACGAGCGGTTTTGATTAATCGTTTTTGCCGACTTATTAGGTGGGGTGCGGTTTGGTGCCAACACGGCTTTTTAGCTTCTTTCTGCCGGTGCAGCTTGTTTAACTATTTTTCTTATCTTCTCTGCTGCAACCTCCAGCTTTACACGCGGAGGCTTGACAAAATAGGCTTCTCCAAACTTCAGGCCAAAACCATCGTTTTTCGTTCTGGGAAAAACATGAAGGTGAACATGAAGAATCTCCTGCGAGGCTACCTCCCCGTCGGCAAGGAAAAAATTCACACCTTCACAGGGAATTCCTGACCGCCGAATAGCTTGGGCCATCTGCTGGGCAATCCGAAATAAATGCATCCCTGTTTCAGGACTAAGGTCTGCAAGATAAGTAGAGTGCCTGTTCGGGATAATCAAAAGATGCCCTGGGTTAATAGGTTGAGTATCCATGAACACCGAGACAAGGTCATCGCGATAGACAAATGTTGCCTCCACCTTTCCCTGCACTATTTTGCAAAACAGACAGTCGCTCATATTCATCCTCAACAATCGAATGTATATCGACCGTGTTGTTACGATTTATTTTTATGCAAATTACCAGCACCTAATCATTCTTGCCGTAAAGCCAACTGGAATCGGCTAAATTGTAATCGGCGATTTCATCGGGTTTGAAGTAAAGGGCGATTTCATAATCGGCGGATTGCGGGCTGTCTGAGCCATGAATGAGATTGTAGCCCCTTGAGCAGCCGAAATCGCCTCTGATGGTGCCCGGCTGGGCATCATAGCCGAAGGTCGAACCCATTAACTTGCGGGACATATCGATAACACCCTGTGCCTCCCAGACCATAACAAGCACCGGCGCAGATGAGAGATACTTTACAACACCTTCAAAGAAAGGCTTACCTTTATGTACGGCGTAGTGCTGCCGGGCCAAATCCTCGGAGATTTTCATAAACTTTGCGGCGACAAGCTTGAGTCCTTTTTTTTCAAATCGGGTGATGATTTCACCGATAAGATGCCGCTGAACGCAATCTGGTTTTATGATAATTAAAGTACGCTCTGCCATATTGAACAATAACGAGTTTTTAGACACCTCTGGGAACGATGTAAATCTCGACGCGTCTATTTTGCGAATTGCCCTTTTTGTTTGGCTCATTAGGAGCAATCGGCCTGAACTCACCAAAACCGCGTACGCTCATCCGCTCTGAAGCGATACCATTTTCAGCCATGACGTTGAGTACCGATATTCCCCTGTGAGCCGAGAGGTGCCAGTTTGTTGGGTGTACTTCGCGTGTCTCGGGCTTTGCAATTTTCAGGTCGTCGGTGTGGCCTGCGATAACAATGTCAAAGTCTTTGCCCTTCTCGGAATTCATAATGCCGCAAAGCGACTTGACGGCATCGACGGCATCGGCTGCGACCTTATCGCTGCCCTTCTCAAAGAGTAAATCACTTTTGAACTTTACTATGCCGCGTGCTGGGTCATAAGTAACCATGTCAGGACTTTTTTTGGCAAAATCCTCGAGCAGGGTATTAAGTTCGGCAGGCAACTGAATTCCGCCTGAAAGCAGTTGCTGCTGCATTGAGGCAATCAGTGCCTTCTTTTTGGCGAGGTCTTCCTCGAGAGCGGCAATTTTCTGTTTCATCGCTTCGGCATCTGCACCGCCCATACCTTCGGCGGTGGCGAGCTTTCTTTTTAACTGGTCAAGTTCGAGTCTGGTGGTTTGAGCTTCGGTTTCAAGCTGTGCAATCTGCTTAGTCTGCTGTTCAGTCTGGAGTTTGCAATTTTTAAGTTCTTCATCACAGCCGCTAATCATTGCTACAGAGGCACACACAACAAGCAACATCCCCAAAAATCTTAAGCTTCGCATTATTCAATCCTTTCAAAATTCAAGAAATCCCTTTTCATTAAGGCTTTATGACATTATCCAAGCCTGTTTTGATAAATAGACCCGATTTACATTGAGCCGTCAAGAATAATTTTCTAAAAATTTGAGATGGGAAAGGAAATAGTCGTTAGTTAGATGAACTAAATACCAACGACTGCGACTGCTTAATGCTTAGGGTTGGAGCCAATTCTCGGCGAACATCGCAAAATCAACAAAATTAACTACGCCGTCACCGCCTGGAGCAGGAGCGATATCAGCACAATAAGCGCTTAGTTTGAGCCATTGCGAAGCGAAATCAGCAAGCTCCATCATATCACCCTGCCATTTGTCGGCAAAAGTCGCCCAGTCTATAAAATTGACAATTCCATCTCCGCCATTGAGCGATGTGTCCTGGGCTAATTTTTCAAGCAGCCACTGGTCTACAAAAATAGTCAAATCATAAAAATCGGTACCATCCGGACACTCAAAATCGCCGTGCGGAGAATATTCCCATTTAAAATGCGGATAGTAACCCCCATCCACGCACATCCGCCAATAATCGTTTGTTCCGTTGGCTGTTTCATTGGTAAAATCCCAGCTTGCCGGTGCAGATGTAAATGTCAAAAGCATTTTCATCTCAGTCGTCGTCTTGCCCTCTCCGCCGGAACTGGCTTTTTGGCCGGAAGTATTCATATCCCAGAAACTGCCGAGAACGCTGCCGCTGTCGTTGCTTCCCACCAGCCCGCCGACAAACAAAGAGCCGGCAGAACTGCTGACTTTGCCCGCCGAATAACAATTGTTGATACCAGCGTTGTAATTGCGTCCCACCAGCCCACCTATACTCCAGCCATCACCGCTGACCGCACTCATCGAATAGCATTGACCGATATTGCCGTTGTCGCTGAGTCCCACTAAGCCGCCAGCAAAAGAAGTACCGCTGACCGTACCCGTTGAATAACAATTGCTGATATTGCCAAAGTTCCATCCCGCCAGCCCGCCAAGACACGAAGTACCGCTGACTGCAAAGTTCTCAATGCCAAGGTTCTCGACCAGGCCGTCGGTGTCAACAAAGCCAAATAAGCCGAGGTAGTCATTGCTTCCACCGTTGATGGTGAAATTCGAGATTTTATGGCCGTTGCCGTTAAATGTTCCCGTAAAACTGGCATCGGAGGCAATGATTGCGTTGCTAAAGACCTGCCCCTGCAAATTAACATCCGCCGTCAGGGTAAAGCATTTGCCGTAATCGGCTGTATTGGCGGCCAGGGCCAGCAAATCTGCTTTTGCGGCGATTTTGTATGGGTTGTTCGGCTCACCTGTACCGCCGCTATATGCGCCAAAGGCGCTGCCAGCCGCAAGGGTTACTATGGCTGTAAGGGACAGGATAAATGTTGCTGCGGTTTTCATCCCCGGCCTCATCCTGGTTCTTCTCAAAAAGTACATATCATACAATACAAATACTATCCACTGTTCGCTGGTTACCGACCGCTAAGCCAATTGTCAACTTGGAGGATATTTTTTATTAACCTGCTTAAGGAACCGTCATTCGTTCCCGACCCCTTTTTCACCTATTTCGGTACACAAGCCGGATTCCCCGGTTCAGCGTAGCAATCTATCAGCCAGTTTTCCGCTATGGTCGCAAGGTCGGCAAAGTCAACCATGTAGCTTTGATTTATATCGCAATTATTACACCAGGTTGAACTGTCACAGATGTTGAGCCATTGATTTGCCAACAGGGCGAAGTCATAAAAATTGACCACGCAATCTCTGTTTATGTCCCCCATAAGTGCGTAGGGGCAACCCGGTTTGGGCACTATTTTCAAAGCATCAACCGCCAGATATGAAGCATAGGCGTTGTCCTGCACATCTTCAACCCTGAGAGTCAGTGTATAACTGCCGGCGTTGGCATCTGTAAAAGTGCAGCTGAATGTTGCCCAGCTCAGCATCGAGCCGTAGCTGTTTACATCGGAAACACTCTTTTTCGCCAGCAGGATTTCAGTAAGACCGGAACAAGGATCCGGAACGAGCTTTATGGTAGCCGTGTCATTCCATGGTGGAACCCAATCGCTTGTGGAAAAGAAATATGCACCTGTGATACTCTCGCCAGTATTAACGGTAATTCTCTGAGTTAACTGACCGTAACTTGTTTCTCGGGTGCCGCCGCCAGAATGGAGCAAAACGAAATACTGACCGTCATTTGGCCCTATGGTTACATTCACATTACTTCCATGTTCAAGAGTTGAGAATGTCCGGAGAATTACCGGTGTGCATCCGCTGGATTGCCAAGAGAAATTCGGGTCATTCTGTTCCACCTCAAAGCTGCCATTTAGAATTTGTGCTCCTGTCACATAACTGGCAGATAATGCAATAATAATTACAAATAGAAACTGTTTTTTCATCTTTTTTGTCAACCAGATTTATTGGCAATTCGTGCGTTCTATATAACTGCGGCACAAAATGCAATTGCCACATAAAAGAACGACCGTGCCCTTCGGCACAATTTAGCCGAAATCCTGCAAATTTCCAGCATCGCCTTTTTCGAGCAATTAGACATAATATCCTCTTTTTCCTGCCGAAACCTTCGCAAACACAGGCTTTTGATACATCCGGCCTGCACAAGCTATCTGGGTACTGGTTACAACCTTAATTCTATCATATTCATCTTAAAATTGCAAGTATTATTGCCTTTTGGGCTAAGGGACTGTAAACTCAAGGTTGTGGTTTTATCGATTATTTTTGAAAAACAACGGTTCTAATTTTAAGGCGAGTAACAATTGCAGAGCAATAAAAATATTGAAGTTGAACTAATGGCTCCTGCGGGAGACCGGCAATCGCTGAAGGCGGCGGTCGCCAACGGCGCCGATGCGGTTTATTTAGGTCTGCCTGATTTTAACGCCCGAAAACGTGCGGATAATTTCACACTGGACGAACTGCCGGGGGTTATCGGATATCTTCACAATCATAACGTCAAGGCGTATATAACGCTTAATACCCTTATTTTCAGTACGGAGTTAGGCCATTCGCTTGAGTATATAAAGACAATAGCCCAGTCGGGTGCGGACGCAGTGATAGTTCAGGATTTGGGGGTAGCGTATCTGCTAAGCAAGGCGGCGCCGAGTCTGCCTTTGCATGCTTCAACGCAAATGACGCTGACAGAATCGGAGGGAATCGGACTGGCTGAGAAGCTCGGCATTAAACGAGTGATACTTGCCAGGGAACTATCGCTTGAACAGATAAAGAGTATTGCCTGTAAGAGTTGTGCAGAGCTTGAGGTGTTTGTGCATGGCGCACTTTGTATAAGTTACAGCGGCCAATGTCTTGCGAGCTTAACCATTGCCGGACGCAGTGCCAATCGGGGGTTTTGTGCACAATTTTGCCGGCTGCCTTATCAGTTGATTGTGAACGGCAGGATATACGATTGCGGCGACAGAAAATACCTGCTAAGCCCCCAGGATTTGTCTGCACTTGAACATATACCAAAACTGATAGCTTGCGGGGTGAAGGCGTTTAAGATTGAAGGCAGGTTCAAGGACGAACATTATGTTGCGGCTGCTACGGCAATTTATCGAGACGCCATCGACTGTGCGATACAACATAAACCTTTCAGTATCTCGGCGGAGCAAAATTCGCAGTTATTTCAGGGGTTTTCCCGCGGGTTTACAGACGGTTTTCTTACGGGAAAAAAACAGAGGCTTGTCGAAGGCAAATTTTCCAAAAATCGCGGGGTTTCAGTCGGTACGGTTGTCGGGAAAAAAGGCTATGGCGTAATTCTGGAAATTCAGCAGGGCAAATTTGCCTGCGATAACATTCTTAAGGCGGGCGACGGGATAGTCTTCGATGACGGACAGCAGGAAGAGCAAGGCGGACGATTGTACAAGGTAGAACAAATAGCGGGGAACCCACGGCGGCTCTTTATAGCTATGGGGCGAGATGACGTTGATTTAAGCAAAATAGCCGTCAACAGTCTGGTTTGGCGACCTTCGCAGGCAGGTGGTAGAAGCACTTATCGAACAGCGACAGACCAAATCGCGACATCCATTTAATGGAACATTCGTTTTGGAAAATATTCACAGGGATATTGAAGCAAAGCCTGCCGCATCAACGCAAGGGACTTTAGAAGCCGGGGTTCTTGTTCGCACGATGAAACAATTTGAAGCGGTGATGGAATGGGTAAAAGTAAAACCGGCAAATACTGTTTCAATCGTTTATTGTGATTTTGCGGACGGCTTTTTGAATAAAGATGTTCTTTTGCGAGGTCGTGCTGCCAAACTACGGGTGGCGGCGGCAACGCTGCGAATCATCAAGCCGGGCGATGAGAAATCGCTTGAGGGTATTGTCGGTCTTAAGCCGGATGCGGTTCTGGTACGCAATCTCGCAGCCCTTGCGTATTTCCGAAAGCATACGCCTGATATGGAATTGAGAGGCGATTACTCGCTTAATGTCGCCAATGAAATCACCGCTTATGTACTGGCTGGGTGGGGTTTGACAAAAATGTCCCCGAGCTACGATTTGAATATTACGCAGTTAAGTGAGATGGTTAGCCGAAGCAGACCGGAATGGTTCGAAGCAGTTATTCACGACCATGTGCCGCTGTTTCATACAGAGCATTGTATTTTTGCGGCTGGACTTTCCGGCGGCAAAGATGAAGAAAGCTGCGGCAAAGTTTGCCGTAACGATAAACTCGAACTTCAGGACCGCAATGGAGTGCGTCATCCGGTTATCAGTGATTCCGCATGCCGCAATACCGTTTTCAACGGTTCGGCTCAGTCGGGGGATGAATTTATACCGCAACTGAAAGCAGTCGGGATTAAAAGTTTCCGTATTAACTTACTCGATGAGGACTTTGAGCAGACAATAGAATTGCTGGACTGCTACGAGGGGCTTCTGGCTGATAGAATAAAATGCGAGGATGCGCAAAGACAAATCGCAGATATCTGCAGATGCCGAGTAACATCCGGCACGTTCAGGAAAACTTCGCAGATAGTATAAGGCGGCGATGAGCTTTGCCCATCGCCGCCTTTTCAATTTCGCGTGCCTACTTTATACAGCCAAGATGTAACTGGCTATTTATAATTAGGGTCTTCGGCCCTGGAGTCAATTACCTTTGGCCCTGGAAATTCTGTTACTCCGAGCTGCTGAACCTCTTTTTGCGAGAGAACCGGCTGTTCGATAATCCTTGGAGTTACAAAAACCACCAGCTCGCTGTTGATGGTTTCTTCGCCTTCAGATCTAAACAAGGCACCTGCAAGCGGTAAATCGCCAAGCAACGGTATTTTATTATTTTGTTTGGTAACTTCCTTTTTCCTCAAACCGCCGATAACTATTGTCTGGCCATCCTTAACAAGCAATACTGTATCAACGTTTCGTACATCAATAACCGGAACCGGATACTTGGCGGTCAGAGGGTCGCCAACATTAACTGAACCATTCTGGACACTGAATTCCGGCATTAATTTCAGCCTGACCATTCCGTCCCGCGTAACATGCGGAGTAACCTCAAGGGTAACACCGACCTCTTTGAACTCGGTGGTTCCGAAGGCCAAACTTGTACCACCGCCCTGATTAAGCTGCTGATAAGGGATTTGGCGGATAATCTTA
Organism: Planctomycetota bacterium; assembly: GCA_026386835.1. GTDB lineage: Bacteria > Planctomycetota > Phycisphaerae > Sedimentisphaerales > Anaerobacaceae > JAPLMV01. Next base: position 10,779 of record JAPLMV010000161.1, read on the forward strand.
AATTTCGCTTTCTGGTTATCAAGTACCATAACCCTTGGGTCTGCAAGGAGCTTTGCGATAAGCTTTTCCTGCTGCGCCCTTAGTGTCGCATCGATATCAATGGAAGAGTTTAGAAAACCGAATCGCAATAAACCAGTAGTATTGTTTGTTTTTTGGGTTGTATCGTCAAAAGCACTTTTTATAAACGGGTCTTTGGCGCCACCGGTCGGTTCGTGTGTGTCCGCGTCAAAGGTCGTGTTCCTGCCGACATCCCAGTTGATGCCGAGGTCAAATCTGTCGGTGCTGGTAATATCGTAAATTCTGGCCTCGACCAATATCTGTGGAGTCATTCGGTCAACTTGCTCGATAAAGGT
>JAPLMV010000215.1 GCA_026386835.1 Planctomycetota bacterium
TTGTGCCTGCTGGCTTGACATCGAATAAAAACGCATGTACACAATCCCGAAATAATCAAGCTCACCGGCCATGTACTGGCCCATAAACTCATCAGCCATATCGAGAATCTGCGAATCAGTCGGCATCTCGCCGATATCGTCATAAACTTTAGCCGGTGGTATGCCGTGGTAATTCAGCACATTAACGATTTTTCCAGTAGGAGCATAAATATCGAGTTTTTTCCCAAGGGACTTAGCCCTTTTAATATGCACATCAAGAAGCCGGTAAACAGAGTTATTGTAGGAACCGCAAAGTCCCCTTTTCGAGCCGATAGCCAGAACAGCCGATCGCCCAGAGGAGTTTTCCTTCAGCAGTGGGTTCTCAATCGGCACCTGCGAGGAAAGGAGCAAATACCCTGCTTGAGCGAGCGCATCGTGGTAATCTACAACCGCAAGCCACTTATTGTAGTAGGACTTGTACATTGCAGTGGAAACCATTTGCATCGTCCGCGTTATCCTGCAGATGTTGCTTACGGCCTTGCGACGCTGAAGTATTTGTCTGGTTCCCGCCATTATTCAATCAGCACTTTCACTGTTTTGAAGTTTTATATTGTTTCATTGCCTCGGTTATCTTTTTCGCAATATCCTCGCTGAACTTGGAGGTATTATTAATTTCATCGATATAATCGCGGTGTTCCCTTGAAAGCCACTGCAGAAATTCGGTGGTAAACTGGCTTATATTTTCAACAGAAACATCGTCAAGCAAACCGCCTGAGCCGGCAAAAATCGTAATGACCTGCTCGCCGACTGTCATCGGAGAAAATTGCGGCTGCTTGAGTAATTCAACCATTCGTTTGCCCCTGTCGAGCTGAATTTGTGCCGCAGGGTCGAGTTCAGTTCCAAGTCTGGCAAAATTCTGAAGCTCGTTGAATGACGCCAGGTCAAGCCGAAGTTTCGATGCAACAGTTCTCATTGCCGCAACCTGAGCGTGGCCTCCGACTCGGCTGACGCTTATGCCGACATCGATGGCAGGCCTGATGCCCGCATGGAACAAATCCCTTTGCAGGTAAATCTGCCCATCGGTAATTGAGATTACATTTGTCGGTATATAGGCGGATATCTGTCCTTCAAGAGTTTCCACAATCGGAAGTGCCGTCAGCGAACCGCCGCCTAATTTATCCGACAGCTTGGCGCTTCTTTCGAGCAAACGGCTGTGCAGATAAAAAATATCTCCAGGATACGCCTCACGTCCAGGCGGACGACGCAGCAGCAGACTCAACTGCCGATATGCGATGGCATGCTTGCTCAAATCATCATATATGCACAGTGTATCACGGTGCTTTTCATACATAAAATATTCCGCAAGAGCACAACCTGAGTAAGGTGCTATATACTGCATCGGTGCGCTATCGGCGGCAGCGGCAGCGATTACAACCGTGTACTCCATAGCGCCGTATTTTCTTAGAGTCTCAACCACCTCGGCAATTGTTGAATCCTTCTGACCGATGGCGACATACACGCAAATCACATTTTTGCCCTTCTGATTTATTATTGTGTCCAGGGCAATGGCTGTTTTTCCGGTTTTGCGGTCGCCGATGATAAGCTCGCGCTGGCCTCGGCCGATAGGAATCATTGAATCAATGCTCTTCAATCCGGTCTGCAGCGGCTGTTTTACCGGCTGACGCTGAGCAATCCCGGGAGCATCCGATTCGATTAAACGAGAGACCGTGGTTTTAACAGGAGGTCCGCCGTCTATAGGTTCGCTCAGA
>JAPLMV010000203.1 GCA_026386835.1 Planctomycetota bacterium
CAAAAAGGCCTGAAAATTTTCAGCTTCTGCCTAATAATAACAGGGCAGGGGTGGTTTTGTGTAAAAGTTTTTTAAAAAATCCGAAAAAACTTAGAAAAATGGTGGGGTAAAGACCCCACCCTACCTGACTGGCTTCCTGCTTTCGCAGGAATGACAGCCTTTTGCAGGGGTGACAACATTTCGCAGGGGTGGATGGCTGTGCTACGGCTTTACATCTCAAATTTTTTGCCGGTCAGTTTCTCGCAGGCCTCGATGTATTTTGCGCTGGTTTTTTCGACTATGTCCGGCGGAAGCTGGACGCCGGGGCCGGACTTGTCAAAGTTGATACTCTCGAGGTAATTGCGGACAAACTGCTTGTCGAAGCTTTCCTGGTCTCGGCCCGGCTGATACTTGTCTGCGGGCCAGAATCGCGAAGAGTCAGGCGTTAAAACCTCATCAATCAAAATGATTTTGCCGTCGATGGAACCCCACTCAAATTTTGTGTCGGCAAGAATTATTCCTTTGCTGCGGGCGTAGTCGCTTGCCTTTTGGAAAATTTCCAGGCTCTTATCCCTTACAAAGCCGGCTGCTTCGATGCCGATGATTTTCATACAGCGTTCGAAATTGATGTTCTCGTCGTGTTTGCCGAATTCCTCTTTTGTTGCCGGCGTAAATATCGGTTCGGGAAGTTTCTGGCATTGTTTAAGTCCCAGCGGCAGCTTATGGCCGCAAACCATGCCGTCTTTTTGATACTCCTTCCAGCCGGAACCGGCAAGGTAGCCCCGAATAACACATTCTATCGGCAGAACGTCTGTCTTTTTGACAAGCATACTTCGGCCGGCAAACTGGTCGGGGTGATTGCAGAACGGTCTGGGAAATTTTTTTACATCATCGGTGATTAAATGATGCTCGAAACTTGTGCCGAGAAAATCGAACCAGAACTTTGAAATCCGGGTCAGCACTATTCCCTTATATGGAATGGCGCTGGTCATAATAACATCAAAGGCGCTGATTCTGTCGGTGGCGACGATGAGCAATTTATCGCCGAGGTCGTAGATGTCACGGACCTTGCCGCGTTTTGGGTTGAAACCTTCAACATTTGTCTGCAAAATAACGTTTTTCATAACAAGCCCCTTTTCGTGGATATTCACTATTGTTTTTTTTCTATTCGCGAATCGACGTAGTCTAAAATCTTCTTTTTGACTTTCTCTATATCTGGTGTTTCAGGAAGAAAATCAAGCACCATCTCCAAAAATTTGCGTTCTTTTATCCGCTTCAGTGTCGCAGTGTAGTTGACATCATAGACCCAGCCGAGTTGGCAGAGCTTCATATCGTTCCAGGTCCTCATCGTGCGATAATCAATGCGCTCCCCAGCCAATATTCCCTTAACCACCTCAACGGAGTATTCCGGGCCGTCGGGCAGTTCCATTTCAAGCTGAAACTCCTTTGGGTTGTCCCTGTACTTTTTGTAATAATCGAGGACGACGTAGAATATATCCAGCTTGTCGGCATCACGGATTAATTTTGAAAACAGCAGGCAGTCGCCGCTTAAATCTTTAGGAAGTTCTTTTGCCCCGTGAAATTCGATGGCTTTTTCGATAATCTGCCTTTCGTCGTCCGGCACATCGGCCAGCAGGTTGTTCTTTCGCAGGACCTCCAGTGCCATGGTGTTGTGGTTTATGCTGATATGGTCCTTGTAGGTTCGGTATTTTGAAAACTGCTCGAATCGCCCGAGGTCGTGGAAAAGGGCTATCGCATCGGCTAATCGTCTTTGATTTGGTGCCAGGCCGAGATTATCGGTGAGATAACGCATTTCGTCGCAGACGCGTTTGCTGTGGTCTTCCTTGAGTTTGATGTTGGCGTTGATGTACGGGTCATCGCAATAGAAACCCTTTACATAATCATCAAACCAGGCGTTAAATTTTTCCAGTTGCTTTTTTTCCATAAATATACTATTTCCAAACAGGTAACTTTGCCGTAATTTATAACAGAACTGCGGATAGTTACAAAAACTTTTTGAAAAAAACTTATGTTAAACTTTCAAAAAAGGTTTTTGGTGGGTATAATTATCGTTTACTGATGTGCAAATGGGCTTAAATAGTAAAACTAATGAGGGAAAAAGTATGCCGACAGTAAAAGATATCCTTGTCAAAAAACCAACCGAACAGGAAAAAACAAGATGTTCTGCCTGGCCGATCTGGAAATGTGAGCCGAGCAGATTCGACTGGGCATACACAGAAACTGAGACCTGCCTGCTGCTCGAGGGCAAGGTGACGGTTTCCGATGAAAACAGTTCGGTGAACTTCGGTGCAGGCGACCTAGTGGTTTTCCCCTGCGACCTCGAGTGCACCTGGCATGTTCACGAACCGGTGACTAAACACTACAACTTTAGTTAATATCTAAATCTTGTAGGGTGGGGTCTTTACCCCACCATTTTCTCTATTCTTTACCGCCATTACAGGACAGTTTCGCAAGTTGTTCCATCAGGGCATATTTCTGGACGGCGTCATTGTTTGCAAGAGCCATTAGCTTCGCAGCTTCCTGCGGATTGATTTGCTTCAAGGCCTTGTAACGGGTTTCGTTATAGGCATAATCTTCGAACTTCATCGTCGGCGCCTTGGAATCGAGCTGCAGCGGGTTTTTACCCTCGGCTCTAAGGCGCGGGTCGAACCTGCAGAGTACCCAATGGCCGCATTCGACGGCTTTTTTATGCTCGGCATAGCCTGCTGTCATATCGATGCCATGAGCAATGCAATGCGAATAGGCAATAATCAGCGATGGACCCGGATAGCTTTCGGCCTCGACAAACGCCTTTACCGTCTGCGCCGGATTTGCACCCAGAGCCACTTTGGCGACGTAGATATTTCCGTAGGCCATTGCCAAAAGCCCGAGGTCTTTCTTTGGCATTGGCTTTCCGCCTGCGGCAAATTTGGCAATGGCGGCACGCGGGGTGGATTTGGACATCTGCCCGCCGGTATTGGAATAAACTTCTGTATCGAGCACAAGGATATTGACATCGCTGCCGCTTGCCAGAACATGGTCGAGTCCGCCGTAACCGATATCGTATGCCCAGCCGTCACCGCCGACTGCCCAGACGGATTTGCGAACAAGATAATCGGCAACAGTAAGCAGTTGCGAGCATTCATTGCATTTGCTCTTTTTGCATTGCTGCTTTAATTGTTCGATTCGGGCACGCTGTTCTTCAATGGCATTTTGTAAGGGGTCGTTATTTACTGCTGCATCACGAAGCTGCTGTGCCAGCCCGGCATCGACACAACCCTTTTGCACAACCAGTGCCAGAAGCTCAAGTGCATAAACCCTGAACTTATCGACGGTCAGCCGCATACCCATAGCGAACTCAGCGTTGTCTTCGAACAAGCTGTTGCTCCAGGCAGGTCCTCTGCCGTCAGAGCGTTTTGTATATGGTGTTGTGGGCAGGTTGCCGCCGTAAATCGATGAGCAGCCGGTGGCATTACCGATGAGCGCCCTGTCGCCGAACAACTGGGACATAAGTTTTATGTAAGCTGTTTCACCGCAGCCGGCACAGGCGCTTGAATACTCGAACAGAGGCGGGATAAGCTGGCTGCCTTTGATGGTGCCGGTCTTGAAAAGTTTCAGGTCGGTATTTGGAATCGAGAGGAAGAATTTATAATTTTCTCTTTCCTGTTCACG
>JAPLMV010000078.1 GCA_026386835.1 Planctomycetota bacterium
CTGCCTATGCCATTACCGAAACCGCAGACCAGCTCGCCGCTCGCTGGATAGCAGAGTGGGAAAACGGTATCGAAGGCACAGGCATCTATCCAGGCTTTATCAAAATAGCCGTCGATGCCGGCCCACTTGGAGTTGTTGATAAAAAACTCGTTCAGGCCGCCGCAAGAACACATCTAAAGACCGGCCTGACTATCGCCTGCCATACCGGCGAAACACAGGCTGCCCTGGCCGTCCTCGAAACTGTCCGGCAGGAAGGCCTCGACCCCTCGGCCTTGATTATTGTTCATGCAAATGGTATCGCTGACCCTAATGCTCGAATTAAAATCGCAAAGACAGGTGCCTGGGTGGAACTTGACAGCGTCAGCAAAGATTCAATCGCAGAAAATGTTTGGCTGATAAAGGAATTAATGAAACAGGGACTCTTGAATCGTGTCCTTATATCGCATGATGCCGGCTGTTACCTTGCCGGCGAGGAAAAAGGCGGACAGCCCATGGGCAAGATTCGTCCCTTTACTGCTATTGCTGACCAGCTTATACCTGCATTGAAAAATGCGGGACTGACTGACATACAAATTAACCAGTTAATTGTCGAAAACACCGCAAATGCTTATACAATTAAAGTAAAAATGAAAAAGTAAATCCATGAATTCAGATAACCGGCAAGTTCAGAGAATTGTGAGGTGCTGTTATGACAATATTGGAAATTATCCGTAAAAGATACTCCTGCAGGGCGTACAGGGAAAAAAACATCGAGCAAGAGAAGCTCGACATTATCTTCGAAGCGGCTCGTCTTGCCCCATCGGCAAAAAATCTGCAGGACTGGCGGTTCGTGATTGTAACCGATAAAGAAACAAAACAGAAAATAGCAAAAGCAGCCTACGGCCAGATGTTCCTCGAAAAAGCAGGGGCGATTATAGTTGCATGCAGCAATAATACTGACCTCATGCGGTGCGGCCAACCGATAGCAGCAGTTGATGTTGCAATCGCACTTGAACATATTGCATTACAGGCGGCGGAATTAGGGCTTGGAACTTGCTGGATAGGTTCTTTTTTTCCTGACCAGGTCAGGGCGATATTGGATATTCCTGACGAGGTGGCGATTGTCGAGCTTATGTCGATAGGTTATCCTGGCGATGAGCCGAGAAAAACCAGCCGCGACCAGGTCGAAAAAATTGTGTGCTATGAAAAATGGCATTTTTGAACTGTTGCCTGGGGCATGCTCGAAAATCTTTTGCATTTCAATTATTTTGCCTTATAATCACGCTCTTTGAAGTTCAAGGGGACGTAGTGTAACGGGAACACACCGCAATCGCATTGCGGGAATGAGGGTTCGATTCCCTCCGCCTCCAGTTTTGGCTTTTAATTCGAGTGATTATGGTATATAACTCTTTATAAAATAAGTGGTTAAGAAAATACAAAGTTTTTGTGAAATTTACTCTTTTCAATTTTGTATGAATATGCGATAATCCGCACCGTGTCTTGTGTGCGATGGAACGTACAGTTAAAAAGTGCAATTGTTTTTAGAATGGAGGTGTAAAATGGCACTTAGACCTCAAGTGGTAGGCCTTGCATTGTTGGTTAGTGTTTTATCATGGAGTCTTCTGGGCTGCAGCGAGACCGAGCAGAGAAAGGTGCAACTGCTTAACAAAGTTGACTCAAGGGCAGAGATGCCGGAAGACAATTTTGAGCTCGGTCAAATATATGAGAACCAGGGCAAATGGGCTTTGTCGATTTATTATTACGATTTATCCCTCCGTTTCTACACTTCTCAGAGGGAGGCGCAGGCAATGGCAGTTAAATCCGTAAACGATAGCGGTAATGCAGCAGGGGCAAAGGAAGCTGCTGACAGAGCTATCGGACAGGTATCACGTTCGGCTGCTGAATCCCTTGGCCTTGCCGTGGCCTTCCAGAAACTGAGCCTGGATGAGTATGCCATGGCTTGCTATATGCAGGCACTTACACTTGCCCCGAATTCTTCGAGAACCAATATGAAGATGGGCTATTATTATCTCAGCAAAAACGATAAGCAGCGGGCAAAAGAATATCTGGCTCGCAGTTTTCAGATTAACCCTGGGCAGTGGGAAGTCGCCGATGAATTGGGCCGACTCGGCGTGCCTGTGAGAATACCGCCGAAGACCGGCATAGAAAAATAATAGTTTTTATACAATAAAAACCGACTTTTTAAGTTGCGGTTCTAAATAGCACCCCAGACAGAATCGGCGGGCTTTCCTATTCGTTGCGTCCATTTCTTGCCGCCTTTTTCAAAATCTACCGTGTACCTTTGAATTTTGGCGACTTTTATATTTCCTATTATGCTTCCTTCATAGGCAATTTCGTCATCTATCATGCAGAATGGTTTTTTATCTCCATAATTTATCGCGATAACAACACCTCGCTGGGTGGAGTTTGGCTGTTTCTGTATTTCCCCTATTATCACATCTACATTTTCTTTCTGGTCCTTTGCCCACTGCTCCAAATCAGCCAGCCGAGCCGTTCTTCTGTTTTGAATAAGGTTGTATTGGAGCTGGAGTTCATCGACTATTGTAAGCAGACGCTGGGCTTTAGTCCGGTTTTGAGGAGTTTCGTTGGTGCTATTGACAATTGAGGAAAGAAGTTTTTGTACATTATTATCCAAAAGAAAATCTGCCATTGTCCGCAAATAGTAGCTCTCCATCGCAGCGACCAGTTTGCGAGGCCTTTTGATTTCAGGGTATACGAAATCTGCCTCCAGATACCTTGTTGCATAAATATCCGCATATGGTTCGTTGAAGCTCATTTTAATAAAAGCAGTCCAAAGTATCCTGTCGGACATTTTTAGTCTATTGGCCTGATACTCAGCTGATTCCTGCAGCAGTGCAATATCTCGGAAAAATTCATTTTCTATTCCCTGCTGTTCAACTGCCACCTGGCTTTCAATATTATCCAGACGTTCCTGCTGGTTTTGGGTTCGCAGGTCGGATTTCGAATTGACTTGTTCAGCTATTGCTTGGCAGGTGCAGGCAGCTATAGTTGAAATCATAACAAAAAGAAATGTGTGTCTCATTTTTTTCCTCTTCCAAAAGGTTATTACTATTTTTTTTCTAACACTTCACATGGAAGCGCCCTCAAAAAGCATATAAGGAAGTAAAAAAAACCTTCCCCACCTTCTTGATATTGCCACATTTACCTATAGTACCCATAGTAACACTTCAGAAAGAGTTTGTCAAGCCAAATTTGGCATATCAGCTTAAGATTACTAAATTATTTTTATAATCCACAAAACACTAATAGCTATAAACTATTGCTTATTGCTTAGGCAGGTGTATTGTTACGGTGGTTCCGCCGCCGGGCCGGCTGGCGATATCGAGCGTGCCTTTATTTAATTCTATGAATCGTGCAGCGTGCGCAAGACCCATACCGCGTTTTCGCCCTGCGGGCTTGCCGGAAAAAAATGGGTATGTTGCTTTCCTGAGCGTCTGTTCGTCCATTCCGCAGCCGAGGTCTGCAATCTGCAATTTTACGAAATTACCGGACTGTTCCGGCCCGACGGTTATTTTTATTGGGCCAAGGTCGCTGGTATAAGACTCGACGCAGTTGGTGATTATATTTGCTATTGCCGACACAACATGTGCTGAATCGACAAAAACATTTGGCGACAGGTCCTCCGAAAATTCCATCTGGGTATTGATGTGCTCTACGTTTGCCTTTTGCGACGCAAGCTCGACGGCTTCTTCGAGAATCTGGTTTATGTCCGTTTGTGCCGCTCTTGGCGGCACAGGGTTGGCAAAACTCATCAACTCATCGATAATCGATGTTATCTCGGTAGTGTTATCCTGAATCTGCTTTAGCATCCGCTTCTTTTCGGGATCGGTTTCGGCCTGGCCAAGTAATTGCGCCCGGCCTGATATGACAAGCAGGGGGTTGTTTAATTCATGCGCAGCGCCGGCGGCCATTTCAGCAAGAGCAGTCAACATATTGCCGGCTGCAGGCAAAGCAGGTTCTGTTATCGCAGGCTGTTCTTTTGCCGGTACAGGAACAGAAACCCTGGATGTAGCGGCATGGGATGAAGTAACCAACTGTGCGAACTGCTCGGCGAAATGCTGCTGCTTTTGTGCGGTAAAGGCCATATCCAGTACAGAACCCGCAATCAGCGAAGCCGCTTTGAATTTCTCCTCCAGCTTTCCTGCTTCCGTAGGGTAACGAAATTCAAATACCAACACGCCGATTGCTCTGCCGCCTGAAAGCAGCGGAACAATCCTGGTTTTACCCATTTCAAAATCGACATCCAACTGCTCAAAGAGCCAGTCGGTATGTCCCCTCGCATCGAGAAGGGCAAAACTGTTTGCTATTTCAGGCGGTATCGCCGGTGAATCGGCAGGGGCGTTTAGCAGCACTGTTTTTCTTTGCGACTGATTTTCCACAACGACCGCTTCGAGCGTTTGCAATGTCGTATCGGCAGTCAGGTAAAGACAGACCAGACCGGTCTGGTAAAATTTTTGCCAGCGGACGGCTAAATTTTCGGCTATATCAAGGGCTGTATTATCCGGATTTATGCTGAGCAGGAAATCAGACGTAAAATCGAAATGACCGGATGCGGTTTGCAGCCGGCGATTTTCCTGAGATAGTGTCGTATTATCCTTTGCCAGTTGTGCTGCTGCCTGGTGAACAGCGTTACAATAGGCCGATGCGGTATCAGGTAAATCCATGCCTGCAATTTTCGATTTTACAGCGACTTGTTCACTTAAATTTTCCCGTATCTGTTCCATCTGCTCGCCGGTGATTGCGAGCGATTGCGTCAGTTCTTCCGGCACCTCGGCAGAATCATAACTGCCTGACCGGCCTATGCCTGCCTGGCGGGAAAGAATGTCCGCCAGTTGTACGACCTGTGCTATTTTCGCCTCCGGCATATTCTGCGAAATTGTTACGGTGTTGCTATGATGCAGCCAGATCGCCATAGTCACTGAATTTGGCAGGTGCCATTTTTGAGCAAGGCGTTTGCCGAGGGTTGTGTAATCAATCCCCAGATATTTTTGCTCAACATCGCAAATGCAGGCTCCCTGTGATTTGGCCTCCTCAAGAATTTGCGTAAAACTTCTGGGCATCTCCTGGTCCAGGGCAAGGTTGCCGATATTATGCAGCAGGCCCGCCAGGTATGCCAAATATGGATTCACGCCGTTCTGAACAGTTTCAGCAATTTTTCTTGCACAGCATGCCGTTGCAATGGCGTGCAGAACAAGCTGACTCCTGAATAAAGCTCGTTGGTTATTTTGTTCAAAAGCCGAATATACGTTGATGGAAAAAAACGCATCGCGAATCAGACGCAATGGGAGTTTGTCAATCGCCTGGCGAATCGACAAATTATTATCGGGAAAATTTTGCCCTTCCTTGTGTACAAGCGAAAATACCCTTGCTGTCAGACCGGGGTCGCATTCAATCAATTCGGTCAGGCTCTGAGGCGAGAACTGAAACTGGTTCAGCTCACTGAGAAAACGGGACCCAACACAGGGCAGAATTGAAATCGAATCGAGTCGATTTATGGCAAGCTCGACCTGACGGGCAACAGTTGCATCAGCGGTTTTTCCCGACATTTCTTATCCTTTGGCGCAAAACCATGGTTCCAGCTTCACTTCATTTTTAACACAGCGGTGATTTTGGCCGTTAGTTCCGTGATATTAAATGGTTTCTTGATGAAATCTTCAGCGCCGGATTTCAGCAACTGTTCGATTTCATCTCTTTTTACCACGCCGCTTACGATGATGATTTTGATGTGTTCAAATTCGGGATTTTTCCTTATTGTCTGACAGACGACATTGCCGTTTACGTCAGGAAGCATGTAATCGAGCAGTATCAAATCGGGTCTGAACTGCTGGGTCTGAATCCCGGCCTCATATCCGCTTGCCGCCGTTTTGATTTCGAATCGGCCGTCGCGGGTAAGAACATCGACCAGCAATTCTACGATTTCAGCGTCGTCATCGACGATAAGAACCTTTCTTTTGCCGGAATCGAGATTACCGAAGGGAATATTATGGTCCTTCATGAACTTAACGAGATTGGACCGCGGTATCCTGCGGAATCTGGAGCCAGGAACGCGAAAACCCTGAACTTTTCCGGAATCGAAACAACGGATGATAGTCTGCTGACTTACGTTGCAAATATCCGCTGCTTCACCAGTTGTGAATAGATCCTTCATTTTATCCATACCCTTTCCATAACCAAATCCTTTTGATATTATACTCGCCTAAATTACCATACTGCCCCAATTTAACGGAAAATTTTGGATTTGTCAAGTGTAAAATGCAGCAAAACCCAAAAATTAACCAAAAAAAGCATATTTTATAGGCCTTGCTTTGATTTAAGTGGGTTTTAGTGCATATTGCGTGATAAAAATCTTAAATATGCGGTATTAGTGTTCCCGGCTTTTCCAGCAGGCAACAAGGTGTCTCTTGCCGTTTATTTCTTCAAGTTTTTGCTCGACAGCCTCACAAACTTTTTCTGCAAGAGGACAACGCGGGTGAAAAGGACATCCAGGCGGGGGGTTCATAATGCTCGGCACCTCGCCGCTGAGCCTCTGCCTCTTTCCCCGCAGTTTCGGGTCAACCTCCGGAATCGCTGACATCAGGGCTTTGGTGTATGGGTGAAGCGGATTGTGATAAAGTTCCTGCGAATCCGCCTGTTCCACAATTCTGCCCATATACATAACTGCTACTACATCGCAGAAAAACTCCACAACCGCAAGGTCATGCGCAATAAACAAATATGTCAGACCGAACTCATCCTGCAAATCCTTGAGCAGATTCAAAATCTGCGATTGTATCGAGACATCCAGCGCGCTGACCGGCTCATCACATATTACTAATTTTGGCCTTAACGCCAACGCCCTTGCCACCCCGATTCGCTGCCGCTGCCCGCCCGAAAACTCGTGCGGGTAGCGGTTTATATATTCCGGCGCAAGACCAACCTTCGAAAGCAGCATCGCAACCTGCTGGTCAAGTTCGCTGCCTCTTATTCCTTTTTGAACCTTTAATGGCTCGCCTATAATATCGCCGACCGTCATTCTCGGATTTAATGAGCCATAAGGGTCCTGAAAAATAATAGAAATATCTTTTCGAATCTGACGCAATCTTTTCTTGTCAGCCGACAGAACATCCGTACCCTCAAAGATAACTTCACCCGCTGTCGCAGGCACAAGCCGCACGATACTCCTTGCAACGGTGGTCTTGCCGCATCCGCTCTCGCCGACAAGCCCCAGCGTCTCTCCGCCTTTTATGGCGAAACTAACGCCGTTGACCGCCTTGACATAGCCGACGGTCTTTCGCATCAGACCTTTCCTGACGGGAAACCAGGTCTTTAAGTCATCAACCTTCAGCAGATAACTGTTTGTGTTTGCCATATTTTAATTCGTATTCTTTTTTTCCTGCTCCGTTTTATATCCCGGCGCATACCAGCATGCGACGCAGCGGCCATCGCAAACCTGCCTCAATCCCGGCTCGATACTTTGGCATCGTTTGTCGCTATTGCCTATCGGACAGCGGGGATGAAATTTACAGCCTGTCGGAAAATGCAGCGGGTCCGGCACTGTCCCCGCAATCGTTTGCAGCCGCTTTGCGCTAATACCCAATCGCGGCAGCGACCTTAAAAGTCCCTGCGTATATGGATGAAGCGGCTTTTCAAAAAGAAACTTCGATTCAGCTACTTCCACAATCCGCGACGCATACATCACCGCAACATCATCCGCCCGCTCAGCCACAACGCCCAAATCGTGCGTTATCAGCAAAATGCTCATCCCGTTTTGTTCCTGGAGTTTGTCTAACAAATCGAGTATCTGTGCCTGGATAGTTACATCTAATGCCGTTGTCGGCTCATCGGCTATCAATAATTTCGGCTGGCAGCTCACCGCCATTGCAATCATAACCCGCTGGCGCATTCCGCCGGACATCTGGTGCGGATATTCGCTGACCCGCCTTTCGGGGTCGGGGATGCCGACCTTGTGCAGCATCTCAACCGTATCCGCCCATGCCTGCTCATGACCTTTTTTCTGGTGCAGCCGTATCGCCTCGACAATCTGATTGCCAACGGTATAGACAGGATTCAAACTTGTCATCGGCTCCTGAAAAATCATTGCGATTTTATTTCCGCGGATATTACGCATCTGCTTTTCTTTCAGGTCGAGCAGATTTTTCCCGTCAAAGACTATTTTGCCTGAAACGATTTTTCCCTGCGGCCCCGCAATAAGCCGCATAATCGATAGGGCGGTAACGCTTTTGCCGCACCCGCTTTCGCCGACTAATGCGAAGGTCTTTCCGTTCTTTATGGAAAAACTAACATCCTGCACCGCTTGTGCAACACCATCCTCGGTAAAAAAATGCGTCGAGATATTTTCGACCGACAGTAATTTTCCGTTATCGCCCATATATCTATTGAATCCTCAACTTCGGGTCCAGCGAATCCCTCAATGCGTCGCCGAAAATATTAAGCGCAAGCGAAATGAAAAATATCGCCGCCGTTGCAGCCGCCATTTGCCACCACACCCCGCGTGAAAGCTCAATTCTCGCATCGTTTATCATCGCACCCCAGCTTGGCCGCGTCGCCTCACCAAGGCCCAGAAAGCTCAATATCACCTCTGCATGAATGAAGCTGACAAACCGCAGCGAAAAATCGATAATCACAAGATGGAACACATTTGGCAATAGATGTCTGAATATAATTCTGCTGTTGCTGCAGCCGTAGGACTGCGCCGCCATCACGTATTCCCTGTTCTTATGTTTTATTACCTCGCCGCGAATCAATCGGCAGATACCCACCCAGCTCGTAAGCCCTATCGCAAGATAAACCGTAGTAATGCCCGTAAGCTTATAACCAAAGAGCGCCTTGTCTCGAAGCACGACTGCAAATGCCAGTATGAGCAAAATATACGGAATCGAACTTAAAGTTGAATAGACCCAGACTATTATCTCATCTGTAACCCCGCGGAAATAACCGGCTATCGCCCCCAATGGAACCCCGATTACAATACTGATTATCGATGCGCAAAGTGCTACCGTTATTGAAATTTTTGCACCGTATAACATCTTTCGCAGGACAGATTGCCCGAATATGTCCGTACCGAAGACATGTTTCCAGCCAGGGCTTTCATACTGCCTCCCGACTTCCTCCTGCCATTGTATAGGCCCGACGTGCCAGTGAAATAGCTCTGCTGCATAAATGAATCCTGCCAGCAGGAAATATATGAGTATTACTGCGAAACAAATCATCGCCAGCTTACGTTTCCAAAGCCGTCTTAAACCGTCCTGCCAAAGACTCCTGCCTTTGGGCAATTTACTGCTTATGATTTTATCAATGTCACTCAAGAGAAATCCTCGGGTCTACAAAGGCGTAACAAATATCCGTTATCACATTGAACAGAACAAAAAGTATTGCGCTGATATAAGTCATTGCATTTATGATAAGATAATCACGTGAGCCGATTGCCTCAATCATCAGGTATCCTAATCCCGGAATGCCGAAAAATCTTTCCAGCAGCAGCGACCCCAAAAACAAAAATGGTATCGCCAGAACAACCTGTGTGATTATCGGTATCATCGCATTCTTCAAAACATGCTTAAACAGAACCGTCCCTGTGCCCAATCCCTTGGCAAAAGCCGTCCGAACATAATCATTTCGCATCTCATCGAGCATAACCGTGCGGTAAAATCTCAGATTGCCCCCCAGCCCCGTTACAATCCCTATAAGCACCGGAAGCGCAACATATTGAGGCGGTGCCAGGTCGGGTGAAAAGAATACCGGGAAAAATCCCCACTTGTATGCAAGAAAATATTGGCCGAACAGAATAAAACTAAGATATGGAATACTCATCCCAGCTACGCATAACACAACCGCCATAACATCCCATTTCGAGCCGCGGACAAACGCTATCACAAGTGCCAGGCTTATCGAAATTACCACCTCGCCGATGAACATCGGCACCATCAGAGCAAGCGAAGGCCCTGCGCCTCGTTTTATCTTGTCTATTACCGGCTCGCGGTCGCGGGCTCTGCCGAAATTAAATGTCAGGGCATTTTTGAAATGGTTTACAAGCTGGCTGTCCCATGCTAAAAACAGCGGCTTATTCAGACCGTATTCCTGTCGTATTTCGTTGATGGTCTCTTTGCTGGCGTTCTTGCCTGCTATTTCCAGTGATATATCCCCGCCCACAAGCGTAAACAGCGTGAAGGTAAGCAATAGTACCCCAAGCACTATCGGTATCGTGTATAACAGCCGTCTTATTATATATGTTATCATTTGACTTGCTTCAATAGTTCCTTATACGCCGCTCGCTGTGCCAGGTCAACCCTGCGATATTTCGATAAGCCGTATGCAAATGCGTGCGGCTTGTAATTTTTATACCAGTCATGATGCAGTGCATAAGCGACACGATGATTTAAAAACGCCGCAGGGCAATCTTCCAAAACCATAATTTCCATCTGCCTGTAAAGTTCACACCTTTCAGGGCTTTCCGACATTACTTCGATTCTTTCGTATAACTTATCAAATTCAGGATTGGAATAATTGAAACTGTTTGACCCTGGCGCCCAGTATTTTGTGTAAAATAAAGATAGAAAATCCTGGGCATCGGGTGTGCTCGCACTTGTCCCGGAGCAGAACATCTGGACGCTTCTCGTGTTCATTTTTTGCAGGTAAGTAGGCCAATCCATATATTCCACTTCGACCTCAATCCCTGTGGCATTTATGGAGCGCCTTAGAAATTCACCAAGTTGATGGCCGAAGGTATCTGTTCCGGGTATTGCCATTTTTAATGTCGGCAGTTTGCCGCCATAAAATTTTTCCGCTTCCTGCAAAAGCGACTTTGCCTGTTCAAGGTCGTAACGGGCAAATCCTTTCTCTTTTATGTTCGGGTCGTATGAATCCAGCAAAGGAGGTACTATGCCGTGTGCGACAATGTCTCTGCCGTTAAAGAATATCTCTATGAATTTTTCACGGTCGATTGAGTAACTTATTGCCTGACGCAGGGCTTTGTTCTTTCCGAGTACGGGGTCCTGCATATTAAATCCCAGCCAGAAAGTTGACGGGTCGGAAAAAGTTTCCAGATGAATCCCGAGTTGTTTCATTTTGGGTGTCAGTTCCCTGTTTTCCGTAATAGCTTCACCGTAGTTATCTTTTGGTATTGGACTTGCGTCGGTTTTACCCTGCAAAAATAAAAACCAGGCGGGCTGATATTCCTCGATAATGGCCCAGACAACCTTATCGGCAAAAGGCATGCGTTTTCCTGCATCATCAAGGTAGCCTGCCTCGGCGTCACCCGGCTCGCCCTCGTTCGGATACAATTCGCCCCGGAAACCAGGGTTGCGGACAAGTTCGATATAACTGCCTCTGCGCCATGTCTTGAGCTTATAAGGCCCAGTACCTATCGGGTGGCTGGTAATATCCTTTCCATAAAAGTCAACCGCCTCTTTGGCTATAGGTGAAAACGCTATGTCTTCCATCATATAGGTAAGTTGCGGCCACGGCTTTTTGAGTTTAATAATCAGTGTGTAATCGTCCGGCGTCTGCAATCCTTCAACCGCTCGCGAGTAATCCACATCTTCAATTTTACTGAACGTCTTTGTATATTCACGGAATTCATTAAGCCCGATGATTTTGCCGTCTAATCCAGACCAGTTCTGGCTCAAATATTTAATATTCGCTATCCTCTTGTAAGCAAAAACAAAATCCGCTGCCTTAAGTTCCCTTCCCTTGCCGCCCGAAAAACACAGGTCGTCCTGAAAATAAACCCATTTTTTAATTTTGACGGTATAAGTAAGCAAATCACTGCTGACCTGCGGCATAGCTTCTGCCAAAAGTGGTACAAGCTCGTATGGCCGTTTGAGAAAGTGATACTGGTAGAGATTTTCAAAAATCTGGCTGCAGACCATCATGGAGTAAACGTCACGGATATTTCCAGGGTCAAGACTTGGTACCTTGGTATAAAGCACATGGTGCAGCACCATTTCGTTTGGGTCTTCACCAGAAGGTGTATCGCTGCAGCCGGCAAACGAAAACAAAATCGTAATCAGCGATATAACCAGCAGCTTCTTATAACACTTCGTTGTTTCTATTATCATATTTATGCCTGGTATTTAATAGAGCTATGCCCATAAAGTCAATTGTTTTAACTGCACAAAAGACCAAATGCTCTATTTATACTTTTTCTGATACGCAGCTCTCTTTGCCGCATCTATCCTGTAATACTTCGACAGGCCGTATCCAAACGAGTCCGACTTATACGAATTGGGCTTAAAATTCTCAATCCATTCATGATGCATCACATAAAAAACACGGTGGAACATGAATGCACATGGCGCATCTTCCACAACGATACGTTCGGCTTGCCTGTATAGCTCGGTTCGTTCATTGCTGTCTGGCATCACCGATGCCATCTCGTAAATCTTGTCAAACTCCGCATTGCAGTAATTTGAACTGTTCGGCCATGGGGATGTTTTGCTGTAGAAAACCTGCATAAAATTCTCAACATCAGGATAATCGGCAATCCAACCCGACGAATACATCTGTACGCCTTTGGTCCGGAGCTTTTCGAGATAACTTGGCCAGTCGAGGTATTCTGCCTCCACCTGCAGCCCGATATTCAGAAACGCCGTTTGAAGGAACTGCCCCATCTGCCGGTATGTTGTATCGGTGCCGGGCATCGACAGTTTCAAAATCCCAAGTTCCCCGCCGTGAAGATCCTTTGCCTGCCTTAAAAGTACCTTGGCCTTTTCGGGATTATATTCAGTTTTTGAAAATGTTTTAATGTTTGGGTCGTATCCAGGCATAATCGGTGGAATAAATCCGTATGCTACATCGCCACGACCGTTAAAAAACAACTCTATCCATTTTTGCCTGTCGATAGCGCAGCTTATTGCCAGACGCAGCGGTTTATTTTTGCCAAGAACAGGGTCCTCCATATTGAATCCCACCCAGAAAGTGTCAGGCTCCCGAAACGTGGCGAGTTTTATATTTCTTTCCTTCATATCTGCCGTCAGTTCGATTCCAGGCGCAATGGCCTGACCGAAGTTATCTTTCGGTATGCTCGTTATATCAATATCGCCCTGCAGAAACATAAGCCATCGAGGCTGGTCCTCTGTAACTATACGCCAGACTATACGGTCGCAAAAAGGCAAAGGCTTACCGGCATCACGCAGCAGCCCTTTCACCGAATCATCCGCATCCCCCTGCGAGGGATACAAAACCGTACGATAGTTCGTATTTTTCACCATCTCAATAAAACTGCCGCGATTCCATACCTTCAGCTTAAATGGCCCAGTACCCACCGGATGGCTGATTATATCTTTGCCGTAATAGTCTTCCGTCTCTTTGGCAATTGCTGCGGTGGGTAAATGTGCTAATAGATATGTTATCTGCGGCCATGGTTTCTTAAGTTTTATCACCAGCGTATAATCGTCAGGTGTCTGCAGTCCTTCAACCGCCCTCGAATAATCAACCTCGCCGCGGCTTTTACATCCTTTGGTATATGCACGAAACTCATCCAGACCGGCAATTTTTCCATCGAATATCCACCAGTTCTTGCTTAAGCTTTTCACATTGGCTATTCGCTTCCATGCATAAACAAAATCTCCTGCCTTAAGTTCCTTTCCCTTTCCATTTTCAAAACAAGCATCATCCGAAAAGTACACCCCCTTTTTAATTCTTATCGTATAACTAAGCCTGTCTTCGCTTACCTGCGGCATATCTTCTGCAAGCTGTGGAATAAGCTGATAAGGCCTTTTCAGGTAATGATACTGATAAAGACATTCGAAAATTTCTTCAGCGACCGCGTCAGAAATAACGTCCCCGATATCAGCAGGGTCAAGGGTCTGAACTTTTGCATTGAGTCTGTGCTGCAGGACAATATCGAGCGAATTGGCATCCGATGGCTGCCTGTCGCATCCCGCAATAAATAACACCGCTGTAAATAAAACACTTAAAAACTTCAACGCAAAGTCCTTTTGCGAAAGTTTATGTTGACCCATCATATCTATTGTCTTATGCCCACTGTCGATGACAGCAACTATTTCCCGTTACTGTCACTTACACTACTGTCGCCCGCCTGGTCGGTCTCGACTTTGGGCGGGTCAGACAGAACAAGCGGTGACAGATGCTTGCTCCCGTCAGTACTTTGGCCGTAATCAAAATTCAGCTTCAATTCGATCTGCCCAGGCCCAGATTCGCTTCCTAACAATTTATCATGCTCACCCATAATCGTTCCGAAATCGTTCTGCTGCACAGCCGTTCTTATCGTTGATTGAATCATTCCCAGACGCAGCCCCATGCACGATCTTTCCGTCCCAACAATCACCGATGCAAGCTGCTGCTTCTGCATATCGCTGAGAACATCCTGACCCTTGACATATCTTTGTATCACATAAGAGTACAACTGCCCGAATCGTCTCGCAAAGTTTGATGTAACCGCGTCTTCAGACATCGACTGACACAACGCACCCAGTACCGATTCATCCAGAAGCTCATATTCCACCGACCAGTCCGCATATCTTTTTATCCTCATATCCGCTATCTGCAACAGCAGCTCGTCTGCCTGCGGCGCATTCGTATCCGCCGTAAATTTAACCATAAGTGCCAGAGTATCAGGATTTGCCTTCTCAACTAAACTTTTAAGCCCTGTTACTATCTGCTCTGCCGGCTTGGGATTATTGTTAGCCGCTTCCGCATTCAAATGCCCTGCAATTCGCAGGTTTGTAATGGCGTGAACCGCCCAGTAGCGGATAATCGGATTTTCGTCCTTCAGTAGCCCGATGGCCAGATCTGCCAGCCGCGTGTTTCCAAACCCGTCCATTATAATCAAAAGGTTAAGGGTCATCTTGAATTTGCGGGCGGGGTCAGTCAACTGGCTTGTGGTTTTCAGTGCTTCAGACATGCGATTATAAGCCGACTCGAAAAACTTGTCGGTATATTGCAACTGCTCACTTTGCACGGGCCGGCTGTAACGGACAAGTTCCGCACGAATCTTTGAGGTCGCCGTAAAATCTTCCACCTCTGATAGTTCAGAAAGGGCAGAGGCGATAAAATCATCGATTACCTTAAAATCTGAACTGTCCAGCACCGCCTTGTCGCGAACTGCTCCAATGGCCACTGTATCCACAGCAGAACAAATCGAAGTTATCGTTAAAATTGATAATAACGCAAAAACGATAAACGACATAAACCTACGCTTCATTTTCCATGCACCTCAAAAACAGGGTCAACTTATAGCCGAAACGAAATTCACATATTATCCAAATTAACGCCAAACACGATTTCTGTCAAGATAATTCGCCCACCGCCTTTGCCCCCTTTCGCACCTTTCAAACCCTTCACACCTTCTTACTTCCTTATCGGTCAGCCCCGCCATCTTCGCAAGTGGCGGGGTTTCTTCTCTTGAGGTCTTATTACGCACGTTGCCCGCGGGGTCAATCAATCCTGTCTCACTCCACAATTTTGCATTCTTGTCCGCCGAAACTTTA